>NZ_JAWUZH010000059.1:0-10438 GCF_036281795.1 Francisella sp. 19S2-4 | reverse complement strand
AAAATACTAATATCTGTAACATCTGTATTTTACAAAATATATCTAACAATTTGGGATATTAATTCAACAGTCTTTTACATTATTTAATTTTCTAAAAGGATGATTTTCAGGAAGTGGTTCTTGTTCAAAAACATCAAGACCTGCTCCACTAAATTTATTTTCATTTAAAGCTTTTATTAAATCATTTTGATTAATAATCTCTGCACGAGAAGTATTTATTAAAAAAGCAGAACGCTTCATTAATGATAAATCATCATATGTTACTAAATTCTTAGTTTGTGCTCCTAATACAAGGTGTATTGAAATGAAATCAGATCGTTTAAATAGTTCTTCTTTAGATTCTGCAAAAGTAATATCAACGTCATTACAACGTTTCTTGGTTAAGTTTGGACTCCATGCAATCACATTCATTTCAAATGCTTTAGCAACGGGTACCATAAGTTTTCCAATATGGCCTAATCCCAGTAGTCCTAGTGTCTTGCCTTGTAGACTATATCCAAGAGTAGACTGCCAAGAACTATTATTTTTAATTGCATTTGTTTCTTTTAAAAGATGTCTTGAAAGGTTTAATATCAATGCCCAAGTTAGTTCCATAGGAGGTTGTTTTAAACTTTTAGTACCACATACTGTAATATTTTTTTCTGTTGTAGCATCTATATCTATAGAATTATTTCTCATTCCAGAAGTTACTATCAATTTTAAGTTAGGTAATCTATCTAATAATGCTCGAGTCAAAGGAGTTCTTTCACGCATAATTACAATAATATCGGCATTGTATAAAGCTTTTACTAGGTTATTACCTTGTAGATGTTGAGTTAAATTAGTTACATTAATATTTTCTAACTCATACCAATTGGCTAGATTTAGAGATATATTTTGATAGTCATCAAGTATGATGCAATTCATAAAAAATCTACATTATAAAGTTTATATTATTTATTAGTATAATGCAGAGATAGTATTTGTAGAAGTTTATTTAGCTAAAGCTTTTAAGAGTTATTTTGAAAGAAAGAACTTGATTTGGTCCTATAGCTGCAGGAGCTCTTGTTCCATATGCTGTATCAGGAGCACAATATAGGATAACTGTAGATCCTGTTGGGATTTGTGGTATCGCATCTTTCCAACATTTAATTAAATTTGTAAGAGGGAATGAAACACCTTCACTAGAGTCAAAGCTTGATCCAATAAGTTTTCCTTGTTTAATAGCATTTAAGGCTTTTTCATTATCTTTCTCATAAGCAACAGCCGGAGTTGTTCCATTATACGCAATTGTTACTTTACTATCTGCATTTGGTTTTTTACCATCACCTTTTTCTATTACTTGATAGTAAACACCATCGTTTACTTTAGTGATACCATCAATTTTAGATATTTCATTAATTAGTTTTTCTGAATTTATTTCATTTTGTTTTGCTATATCAATTTGTTTTTTTGCTAACTTATTCTTTAGTATTTCCATATCTTTCTGCATTTGCTCTTTAGATATTTTAGGTTGATTGCCTTTTAAAGCATCTTCAAATCCTTTAGCAGCTTCCGAATTATCTATACCAAAATTCTGATTAGCTATTCCAGAGCCAATTTGATAACCAACAGTATAACTTGCTTGAGGCCCTACAGTTATTCCAGTAGGTTTGGTATCACTATATGCATTAACAGTTAAACCTATTAGCGAGCATGATGTAATAGCTACTATTTTTTTTAAATTCATGTTTTCTCCTTGTTTATCTTTGTATATTATCTTTCGAAATATTAAAAAAATCAAAAAGCTCTTTATCCAACATCTGTGAAGGTGATATATTTGATAGAGCTTTAAATATTACGTTTTTTCGATCTGGATTTTTTTCTTCCCATTTGTTTAGCATATCTTTTATAAATACTCTTTGCAAATTATCTTGAGACCCACATAGGTTACAAGGAATGATTGGAAAGTTTTTAAGTTGTGAGTATTCTGAAGTTTCTTTTTCACTAACAAAAGCAAGAGGGCGAATTACAATATTTCGTCTATCATCACTTATTAGCTTGGGAGGCATTGCTTTTATTGAGCCATTGTAGAATATATTTAAAAAAAATGTTTCGATAATATCATCCCTATGATGGCCTAAGGCAATTTTTGTAATATTATTTTCTTCAGCAAAGTCATATAAGATACCTCGACGCATTCTTGAGCATAGTCCACAAGTTGTTTTACCTTCTGGAATCACTTTTTTAACAACACTATATGTATCTCTTTCAATAATATGAAAATCAACATTTCTTAATTTTAGATAGTTTGGCAGAATATCTTCTGGAAATCCGGGTTGCTTTTGATCTAAATTAACAGCAATTATATCAAATTTTATAGGGGCTTTTTGTTGCAGCAACAATAACATTTCAAGGAGACAATAAGAGTCTTTACCACCTGATAAGCAGACCATTATTTTATCACCATCCTCAATCATATTGTATTGATTAATAGCTTGGGCAGTTTTTCTGAGTATTTGTTTCTCAAGTTTTTTTAAATTTTGTTTGTTTGTATCAATCATTCTTTTCTAAAATTTTTTGTTTTAAATCTGCAGGAAGTTTATGTAGTCTAGCAGTTTTTGAGTTATAGCATGCCAATTTAGCTTTTGCTTTAGTAACTATATTATCACTACCTAAAATTCTAATTTCATAATCAAATTCAATACTTGCAGCGCCTATTTTAGATATATATTGAGTTACTTCTATTTTATTAGGGTGTTGTAAAGCAACTATATATTTACAACTTTGTTCTGTAATTACTAATTGAATAGAGTTCTCTTTAGCCCAATTCATAAGACCAGTATTTTCATATGCCCATGTTGTTCGAGCTTCTTCGAAATAATCAAAGTATTTACCATTATTAACATGGTCATTTTTATCAGTATCTGACCAGCGAATATTAGTTATAATTTTAAAAGGTTTAGAATTCATTTTATTATCCATCATTAAAAAATGTAAGATAGTAGAGGTTTACGTGGAATTTCACAGCTTTCTAACTGGGCAGAGTATTTTTTGGCAACTTCAGCAGTTTTACGAGCATAATTTTTTAGGAAAGAGTTATTTCTATGACTACCTCGTTTATATCCGCCAATACCTTCATGATATGCAAGATATAAATCATAAGTATCTGTTTTGCTGATTCCTGTTTTATTATGAACATCATTTAAATACCAACCTATGAAGTCAACAGCATCAGCATAGTTTGATCTGGAAACAAAAGATTGCTTAGTTTGCTTTTTGTAATGATCCCATGTGCCATCTAATGCTTGAGAGTATCCATAAGCACTTGAAGCTCTACCTTTAGGTATAAAGCCAAAATAATATTGCATAGATGGTTTAGCATCTGCTCTAAAAGAAGACTCTTGTCTTACAAAAGCCATTTGTACATTTAGAGGAATTCCCCAGCGATCATATGAATCAACCATATCATAATACCAGTCTGGATATTGATGAATAATGCTACAAGCATTATTTATATTTTTAGGTTGAGCAGTTGTACAAGATCCTAAGATTGCCACAGCTATAATTAAGCCTGATAGTTTGATTATATTTTTCATTATAAGTTCCTATAAAATACACCGACTACTTTGTCTTGAAATCTACGAGCATTATAACGATCTGAGTGTTTTAAGTCATTTAACATAATAGAAAATGTTATACGATGATTTTTTGCAGTCAAAACATATCCAGATAGAGTTGATACACCAGCAAGAGTACCTGTTTTAGCATGAACTTTACCAAGAAGTTTTCCACCCATTCTGTATGCTATAGTGCCACTCATTCCTGAAGCTGGTAAGTACTGGTATAACTTTTTACCAACAGGACTATTGAATGTTTTGGTTAGAAAGTTGACCATAAAATTTGGTGATACTCTATCTAATTCTGAAAGGCCTGAACCGTCATACATCGTTAAAGCAGAAGTATCTAGACCTAGCTTATCATATATAATGTTTTGTACAGCATCCGTACCTGCTTTAGTTGATCCTATGCCTGTTTTTTCAAATGCTACTGTGTTTAATATTGTTTCAGCATATAGATTGTCAGAGTGTTTAAGTGTTTTGTCTATAATATATCCGATAGTAGCTGAAGAAGTGGTTATTTGAGCAGGGTAACCTGTAGGGACATTACTTGCTATTGATATATTTCCATGTTTAATTCCATCACTATCTAAAAAGTCTTTTATTGAGTCTAATGTTTTTAAAGCAGGGTTTTTAATAGCTAGTTCAAACATTTTTTCAGCAGTTCTAGATAGATATCCATCTATGTGTATAACATTATTATCATCCATACGGATAAGCGTAGGCTTTGAAGAACTTGTATATTTTGCAGAGTTATCAACTCCAATATTACTCGAGTTGCTTAGTTTGATTACCCGAGTTGAAAGACTATTAGGATTTTTAGCTAATTTAATAACTGTACAGTTTCTATTCATTGTAAAGCTAGATGCAGGAGCCCCATAGCAGAACGTACTATCTTCTTTTGACCATCCTTGAGGGATATATGGACCAGAGAATATGCCTACTAGATATATATCTCCAGTAATTTTTGTTATACCTTTATCTGTTTTTATTTTTTTAATAAGAGTAGCAAGCTGAGTTCCTGTTAAAGATGGATCACCAGAAAATTTTATATACATATCACTATATAATATATGATTTTTAACTCTATTAGCTGGATAATTTACAGATGTTACAAATCTAAAATCACTGGGAAGAGTAAATAAGGCTGCTACTACTGTAAAAACTTTATTGTTACTCGCAGGTTCCATAGCTCTATCTTTTGCATATGAATATAGATTTTCCCCATTCATCGTTCTTTGTGTAGCTATTGCAATTTTAGCATTTGTTAAGCCATATTTTTTTACAAGATATTGTATTTGGCTACGTGTGCTCGCTGCAAATGTATTACTAACACATATTGTAAAAATAAATAGTGTTATTAAAAACTTAGTTTTTTTATACAAAACTCTAAATCCGTGTAGTTTTTCAAAACAATAATAACTTCAGATAATAGCATTTTATGTAATATAAATACAGCCGAACATTATAAGATTTATATATCTTCTAGATATATGTGTTTGAATCATCGTATCAAGTGGTATAAAACATAAACTTGAATTTATGAGTCTATATGATATAATCCTGTAAAATTTATCGATGGGCATAAGTCCTTAGTTTTTTATAACGGATAACTGGCATTTAAGTGAGGTGAGAAAGTATGCCAAGCGTTAGAGTTAAAGAAAGAGAACCTTTTGACGTTGCACTTAGAAGATTTAAAAGATCTTGCGAAAAAGCAGGGATAGTATCTGAGCTACGTCGTAGAGAGTACTTTGAAAAGCCAACTTGGGCACGCAAAAGAAAAAAAGCTGCAGCTGTTAAGAGAGCTTATAGAAGCAATATAATAGTTGGACGATAGTTTTTTATTTAAACCACCTCGAGAGCCTAGGGCTCTCACCTTTCACTAGGAATTCTTTTTTGAATATGTCACAAATTTTTGATCAATTGACTCTTGATATGAAAGAGTCTATGAAAACTAAAGATAAAATTAGATTAACTACTATTCGTATGGCTATGTCTGCGATCAAGCAAAAGCAGATAGATGAAAAAGTAGATATAACAGATGAGATTGTCATAGCAGTTATTACAAAAATGATTAAGCAAAGACAAGACTCTTATAATCAGTATATTCAAGCTGATAGAGCTGAATTAGCTGAAGGTGAGAAAAAGGAAATTGAAGTGTTGACTCAATACATGCCAAAACAACTTAGCGATGAGGAAGTAGTTGCTATAGTTCAGAAAGCTATAGAAGCTGTAGGCGCGACATCTATGAAAGAGATGGGTAAGATTATGGCAAATGTAAAAAAAGAATTAGCTGGCAGAACAGATATGAGTAAAGTCAGTGCAATAGTCAAATCTAATCTAGTGTAAGATTTTTATCTTGACATCATTATGGCAAAAAGAGTCTCAAATAATTTTATAAAAGAGCTTGTGGCTAATGCTGATATAGTTGATGTCGTTTCAAGATATGTTAATTTAAAAAAATCAGGTAAAAATTATAAAGGATGTTGTCCATTTCACAATGAAAAAACGCCATCATTTTTTGTAACACCAGATAAAAATTTTTTTCATTGTTTTGGTTGTCAAGAATCTGGAGATGCTCTTTCTTTTGTTAAGAAAATTAATAATTTAGAATTTATAGATGCTGTAAAGAATCTAGCTGAAATAGTTGGTAAAACGGTTGAGTATGAAAATTATTCTGAAGAAGATTTGCAAAAAGAACAATTATATAATAAATGTATTAGTTTCTTAGAGGTTGCGCAGAAGTATTACCGTTGGAATTTAGGGAGTTCTGATACTAAAGATAAAGCTATAAACTACCTCAAGAAGAGGGGAGTAAATAGTGATTTAGCTAAATTTTTTGGTATTGGATATTCTGCAGAAGGGTGGAATAATATTACGCAACTTGCCAAATCTGCTAAAGTGACAGAAGAAGTACTAATTAATTCTGGTTTAGCTATAAAAAATGATAAAGGTAATATTTATGATCGCTTTCGAGGTAGAGTTATGTTTCCTATTCGAAATATTCAAGGAAATGTAATTGCCTATGGAGGGCGAGTCATAGATGATAGCGATGGTGTTAAATATATTAACTCACCAGAGACTTTAGTTTTCCAAAAAAATAATATTTTGTATGGGTTATATGAGTATCGAGAATATAAAAAACAAAAGCCAGAGAATCTAAGTCAAAGTTTAGTTGTAGTTGAAGGGTATATGGATGTAGTAGGCTTAGCACAATATGGTTTTTATGGTGCTGTTGCTACGTTAGGTACTGCTTTTTCACAGAATCATGCAAAAATTCTTTTTCGAGAAACAAACTCAGTTATTTTATGTTTTGATGGTGATTTGGCAGGACAAAAAGCTGCTCTTAGGACTATTAAAATAGTTTTACCTATATTAGATGGAAATAAAAAGTTAAAAATATTAACACTAATTGAAGATAAAGACCCTGATGATTTTATTAAAACTTATGGGTTAAATAAGTTTAATAAAGCTTTAGAAGATGCTTTGCCAGTTTCAGAATTTTTGATAGAAAACTTTTTTGGAGAAAAAGATCTTAGTAAAGCAGAATGTAAAGCAGAAGTTATAGAAAGTCTAAAAAATTTTTTATCAGATGTTGATGATAATATATATTCAGAAAGTATTATTGCAACCATTGCTGAGAAAATAGGCATAAAAGTTGAACAAATAAAGAAGCTATTAAAGATACGAAAAAATAGTGGGTATGATAATTTACAAAATATAAATGCTAGTGTTATTAAGCAAAAAAGACTTTCGAAAAATTTATCCTTAGAGGAAGAATTGTTGTCTGAGTTATTTGTAAATATCTTAGACTTTCGGATATTGCAACAAAATTATGATTTTGAAATTTTTTCGTCATCAAAAAGATTAGATTTTTTAGCAAAAAGCTTGAAAATTCTAAAAGAAGACTCATCTAATGAAATTGAAGCTGTTATACTTATACAGCTATTGACAGAGGATTATCCTGACTATAGAGAGTATTTCTTTGAGTTATTAAGCTATGGAATAAAGAATACTAGAAAAAAATCTGATAGTGAAAACTATCACCCACAGATTCTGAAAGATCTAAAAAGGGTTGAAGGATATAGCGTAAAAGAACAACTTAAATATTTAGGTACTTTGCCTTTTAGAACTGAAGTTCAAGAGATGGAACGTAAATATTTAATAGCAAAATTAAGTAGTAAATAAAATAAAATTCTATTGGAGTATTAGATGACAAAAGAAGATTTACTCTCAGATCTTAAAGATTTAATAATTGATGGTAAGGAAAGAGGTTATTTAACCAGAGCTGATATATTAGATGCTTTACCAGGCGATGTTTCTGATGATCCAAAAAAATATGAAGAAATAGAGGCTATACTTGTTGATGCAGGTATTGATGTCTATGATAGAACTCCTGAATTAGAAGAAGAAGATGAAAGAAGAGTTAGTGAAGCAAATCTTGATGATCTAAGAGGTAAAACTTCAGATCCAATTCGTATGTATATGCGTGAAATGGGGATTGTTGACCTTTTAGATAAAAGAGGCGAGACAGATATTGCTATTAGAATCGAAGAAGGTACTACAGAAGTTTTCAGTACAATTCTAAGTTATCCTATAGTAGTTAAAACATATATTGAGAGATTTCGTGAATTAGAAGAAAAAGCTCTAGATTACATGTCTTCTCAAGATATAGAAGAAGAACCTGTTGCTAAATATATTCGTTTTAATGAAATTATGGCAGGTTTTAGTGATGAGCAAACAGTAGAAGAAAAAGTTGCTGAAGATGATCATGATGAAAAAATTGATACTCAAAGGGCTTACGAATTCTTTACTAACCTTGAGAAGATGTTTGAAGAATATCAAGAAAAACCTTCTAAAAAGCTTTATAGTAAAATTGTCAAAGAATTTGAACTATTAAGACTTTCAACATCTCATTTACAAAAGCTAGTAGACTATATTCGATTACCTTATGCTAGAGTAAAAGAATTTGAAAGAAAAATATTAAGATTATGTGTTGATAGAGCAAAAACTCCTAGAGCAGAATTTTTAACAGCTTATAAAATAGGCTCTATTGATTGGCTTGAGCCTTTAACTAAAAAGTATCGATTTACAGATAATGTTATTAGAGAAGTTAAAAATCTTACTAAGCAAGTTAATCAATTTCAAAGTCTAATGATGATGGATATTGAAGAGCTTAAAAATGTTAATATTGAAATTTCAAAGAGTGAAGCGAAAATTACTCAAGCTAAAAAAGAAATGATTGAGGCAAACTTAAGGCTAGTTGTTTCTGAAGCAAAGAAATATACAAATAGAGGACTTCATTTCTTAGATATTATTCAAGAAGGTAATATTGGTTTAATGAAGGCTGTAGATAAATTTGATTATCGTAAGGGATTCAAGTTTTCCACATATGCAACTTGGTGGATTCGTCAAGCTATTACACGTTCAATAGCGGATCAAGCAAGAACAATCCGCGTCCCTGTTCATATGATTGAAACAATTAATAAAGTTAATAGAATTAAGCGTCAAATTTTACAAGAAAAAGGGCGTGAAGCTACTGAAGAGGAGATTATTGAATATACTCCTAATATGACTAAAGATAAGCTTAAGAAGATTCTTAATATTTCTCATACACCTATATCAATGGAAAGTCCAATTGGTGATGATGAAGATTCTACAGTAGGTGATTTTATTGAGGATAAAAATAACTACTCTCCTATAGAAGCAGCTAATTTAGAGAACTTAAGAGAAGCTATTAAAGAGCTTATAGAAACTGGATTAACAGAAAGAGAAGCTAAAGTTCTTATGATGCGTTTTGGTATTGGTATGAATACAGACCATACTTTAGAAGAAGTTGGTAAGCAATTTAATGTAACAAGAGAACGTATTAGACAAATTGAAGCAAAAGCTCTTAGAAAGCTTAAGCATCCTTCTAGATCAGCCTTCTTAAAAACTTTCTTATAATCTTTTATTTTTAATTCATATTAATTCTTTAAATGTATTTTGAAAATTACTTTCTATTGTTTTATAACATATCAATAATTACATAAATTAAAATAATTCTAAATAACCAAATTGAGATTGTTTCTGGACATCTTTTAACAATTCTGATTCCTACTGATGTTCCAACGAGTGAACCAACTAATAGCCCTAAAAATGCAGGCAGATATAAATAGCCAAAACTATATGCAGGAATTCCTAAAGCATGATAACTTGATACTAGCATAGTAATTGTTGAGATTAGAGCAACAGGAAAAGAGGTTGATACCGCCATAGCTGCGCAATTTCTCATAGGATAGTTATAATGTTTCATATAAGGGTTAACAATACTTGAGCCACCGATACCTACTATACTTGATAATAACCCTGTAGCACAACCAAAAACTAAACATGACTTTTTAGAAGGTATTCTTATATCTGTATTTGTATGAGCTTTGTTAAGACGAAATGTTTTAATTAAACTAATCAATAATATAATCGCAAATAATATTTCAATTGCTTTTGCAGGCATAATCTGGCCTATTATAGTACCAAGTGCAGCTCCAATAATAATTGTGGGAAATGCATTTTTAAAAATTTTAGTGATTAAGTTGCCATGCTTGAAATGTTTGTAAGAACTATAAATTGCATTTACCATAATAAATGCCAATGAAGTAGAAATTGCTAAATGAATTGAGATCTCATTTGATATGCCTTGGTACTTACAGACGATTAACATTACTGGAATGATTACTGCTCCTCCACCTGCTCCAACCCATGCAGCTAAGATACCAACAACTATTCCTGAAAATAAATAAATAGATAAAAAAGACTGTTGAATTAATATCCCAAATTGTTAGATATATTTTGTAAAATACAGATGTTACAGATATTAGTAT
>NZ_JAWUZH010000058.1:0-11893 GCF_036281795.1 Francisella sp. 19S2-4 | reverse complement strand
AAAATACTAATATCTGTAACATCTGTATTTTACAAAATATATCTAACAATTTGGGATATTAATTCAACAGTCTTTCTAAGGCTATTAGGCAATATTATGCTTTTACACCAACGAACTCTAACTATCTTTCTATGAAAGAAACAGGGGTTAACTTTATTGATTCTTTAATAGCAGGAAAATCTTCTTCTGAAGGGTTTTTTGTGAGAGATTATACTATAGATAGGCAAATTTATTTTGATTCTAATAGTAAATATAGATCAGTTATGGAGATTTTATCAAGAATACAAAATGCATGCGATAAGGTTGAAAAGAATAAAACACAAGATGTTATAATTTGCCCAGACGGTATTACAGATTTTAAGATAAATCAACTTATAACGAATGTTAATAATCATATTAGGGCTTTAAATAATCCTTATGGCAGCGGCAAATTACCATCTCAAACTATAAAAGAAATATATAATGCATGTATGGCTGAAAAAGAAAAATTATTCGAAAGTAAAGGTATTAAAAGTATAAAGCTTCAATTAGAAGAAAATAATCATTGGCTTTTTGTTAGAGTACCAATATATAAATGTCAATTATATCCGGGAGGTGGGGTATGTGACAAAAATGGTATTCGTCAATGGTTTGGACTCAAGTCTAGTAATATTGATTATACGGATAGTTTATACTTAGATCCGGATAATTCGATACACAATAAAAAAGGAATCTACTTTAAATCTTATAGCAGGTATCACAATTGTGTAGGATATGTCAGATATTTGCTTGAGGGCTCAGGGATTAATGTTTTTAAAGATTCATCATCATTAGAAAGGTTTGGAGTTACTGATCCAGATAAGCTTGATGGATATCTTAAGCAAGTTAATGATAGGCTAGATGTCCTTAATCTAAAAGCTAACAATATATTATCTGGCTTATTTAAAAATCAGATTGAAGAAAGTCAAATTAAACACTCTCAAGTGATTAATGAATTAAGAAGTTTAAAACTAGACTCATATATAGGAGAATGTAATAAAAGCGGTAATAATTTAGATTCTAAAATTAAAGCATTAATCACATTAATTGAAAAGATAGATTGCAAAAAAAATAATCTTTCTAATGACTTAAAACTATTCATCGCTCAAAAAATCGTTGAAACATATCAATAAGTGAACTATTTTGAGTAAAATATCTATCTTAAATTATTGTATATTACAAATTAATAAGTACATTTTAGAACATCATTATTTTATAGTTTTGATATACTTCTTTATAATGACTTTAAGCTTTGTCAAATTCACTTATAGAGACTTAAATGGATAATAAACAAAAAGTAGATGCATTACTAAATTTAGCAAATAAAAGCCAGGAGTCAAAAAAAGGTAAATTAAAGATTTTTCTTGGATATGCTCCTGGTGTTGGTAAAAGCTACGCTATGTTAAATAATGCAAAATCTCTACAGCGTGATAATAAAGATGTTGTGGTTGGTCTTTTAGTAACTCATGGGAGAGCTGAGACTCAGGCATTACTTGATGGTTTAGAGGTTATGCCTCTTAAAAAAATAAACTATCGAGGTAAGATCTTTGAAGAGTTAGATCTAGATGCGATAAAAGCTAGAAGACCAGATGTTGTTATAATTGATGAGCTACCACACACAAACTTTGTGACATCAAGAAATAAAAAGCGCTATATTGATATAGAAGAGCTACTTGATGAAGGTATATCTGTTTATACTGCTATTAATATTCAACATATCGCTAGTTTATCTTATGAAGTGACACAAATAACTCAAGCCAATGTTAATGAGATAGTTCCAAATGATTTTATACAATCTGCAGATGAGCTTGTTGTTGTAGATATTAGTCCAGAAGAGCTAATAAAAAGATTAAAACAAGGCAAGGTTTATAAAAGTGATGCTATAGATAGAGCTTTAGAAAGATATTTTCAATATACAAATTTAACGATACTTAGAGATTATACTTTTAGAATGGCTGCAAATCATGTTGGCCAAGATATCCAACAGTATAGGAAGCTTTATCAAAATGGTAGTGCTATTGCTACATCTCCATATGTATTGGTTTGTTGTGGCTATGATGAAGCTACACCAAGCTTATTACGTAAAGGTAAGCTCTTAGCTACAACCTTAAACGCTAGATTGATGGCAGTATTTGTGCAAAAACCAAATAAGATAGCAACGAAGCTTAGTTTTGGTGTGATTAGGCGTTATAAAATGTTAGCAAGTAGCTTGGGCTATAATATTGATCATATATTAAGTGATAAAATTTCTGATGGGATACTTGAGTATGCAAACTCAATTGGGGCTACGGATTTAGTTATTGGTAAGTCTATCCGCCCAAAATGGAAAGATAAACTTTTAGGTTCGGTAGTTTATGATATTATTCGTAATAATAATGGTATGCAGATACATATCGTTTCAGTCAATAAAAAAGATCATAAGCTTGAAGTAGCTCCTAAGGCTAAAAAAAATAAGCTTAAAGAATTGTTTATTGATACATTAAAGTCTGCTGTTATAACAGCTCTTGCAGGTATTGCTATATTCTTTAGTTTAGATTTTGCGGGACTCGTATCACAAACTCTTTGTTTTTTGATAGTAATAGCAGCATGCGCTTATAGATATGGCTTAGTCTCTTCAATAGTAACATCATTAATAGGCTTTTTTTTATATACTTATCTATATTTAGAACCTAATTTTGTGTTACATATTTCTAGTTTAGCTGAGTTAATTACCTTAGCAATATTCATGATAATAGTTATTGCTTCTAGCCATGTGATTTTAAGAACAAAAAGGGCTTTTATGCTTCTTAAAGAAAGAGAAAATAATATATCTATATTATATCGTTTTACAAAAATGTTTAATGAAAAGAGTTTAGATAAAGACCTGCGTTCAATTTTTTTGCATGCGCTAGAAGAATATTTTAAATGTGATTTTGTGTTTTTAAGTGTTTCAGATTCTGAACTTGACTCAGCAGCATTTCCTCAGCATCCTAACTTTAATCAGAAAGAGTTAGCTGCTGCAAAATGGAGTTTTAAATATAAGGTTAGCTGTGGCAAAGGAACAAATACTTTTGCGGGCTTGGATTGGGCTATAGAACCTTTGGTTATTGAGAATAGGGTTTTAGGTGTTATCGCAATATACTTAAAATCAGAAGAGGCTATAGAAAGAACATCTTCAGATAGTGTGATTTTAAGTAATATGCTTTCTCATATATCACATCTACTCCTTAAGAGAAGTTTAGAAAAAGAGGAAAAAAAATCATTACTTTTAGATGAACAAAGAAAACTACAAAAATCTATGCTATCTTCAGTATCACACGATCTTAAAACTCCTTTAGCATCAATAATGGGTGCTTTGAGTAGTGTTAAATCTTTTAAAGATTCATTTAGTCAAGAGCAGCAAGATGAAATGCTAGATTTAGCATTAACTGAATCAAAAAGGTTAGATAATTATATTGATAATATTGTTCAAATGTTAAAAGTTGATTCAGGAAAACTTTCATTAAAAATTCATAAGGTTAATAGTAATATTTTCATTAGTGAGGTTCAAAATATTTGCTCACGAATTTATACGGCACAAAAATTTAAATTTATAGCGCCAAGAGAATCTTTTGAAATAGAAATGGATCCTATATTGTTTCAACAAGTTATATTAAATTTAGTTGATAATGCAGTTAAGTTCACTGGAGATACTCAAAAAGAAGTAGTTGTTAGCTTAAAAAGAAAAAATGATAATAGTTGCCTCTTTGAGGTTGCTGATCAAGGTATAGGGTTAAGTGAGTTTGATTTAGAAAAAATATTTACAATATTCCATAGAATAGAAAAAAAAGATAGTTATACTCATGGTAATGGCTTAGGGCTTGCTATATGTAAAGGTATAGTTTCAGCACATAATGGTAAAATACGTGCGTATAGTGATGGAGATGGCAGAGGAAGTATATTTAAAATAACTCTTTCTTTAGTTTCGAGTGTTAAAAATAGTTGATACTAAATACAAATATGAAGCATATAAGATGATACAAAAAATATTATTAGTTGAAGATGAACCTCAGATACGAAAGTTATTAGAAAAAACTTTTTTGGTATTAGGATATGACATTGAGTCTGCTACAACAGCTGCTGAAGCTAGTAAACTTTTAAGTAGTTACGCTCCAGATGTTATAGTTCTTGATTTGGGTTTGCCTGATCAGGATGGCCAAGAGTGGCTTAGAGCAATGCGAATACATAACTCGACTCCTGTGATAGTAGTTTCAGCACGTAGTGACACAGAAGAAGTTGTGAAGGCACTTGAAGGCGGAGCTAATGATTATGTCAAAAAGCCCTTTGACATGCCTGAATTAATAGCTAGAGTTCGGCGACAATTAATCAATTTAGAAGGATCTCAGAAAAAATCTAATTTATTTAAATTTGCTAATCTAACTGTAGATCTTGATGACCATAAAGTTACTTTAAATGGCCACGAGATCCACCTATCAAAAAAAGAATTTATGATTTTAAGTCATCTTGTAAGTCACTCGGGTAAATTAGTTATGCAAAATGTAATTTTAAATGATGTTTGGGGTAACTGCTATGGTGATGGAGCACAATACCTTAGAGTTTATATAGGACAATTAAGAAAAAAATTATCTGAATGTAAAAAGCAACCATTGATAACTACTGAAAATGCGATTGGTTATCGTTTTATTGAGGCCGATTAACTATATATTAATCGAATCTATGTATTAGTTTTTAATAAGGTTGTCCTTTTATTGCTTATATTTTTAATAAAAATTATTCTTGTCAAAAAATATTGTAAAACGCTATTTTTTGCATATTATCTAACGTGGTTATTAATTTAAATTAAGGATGAATAGATGAAAAAAATAGTTGTAGGACTTGGCTTAGTAATGGCTGCAGTAAGTGGTTTTAGTGCAGAAGTAATTAATAGTGGAAGTTCTGTAAATATTAAAACTTCTGGCTGCGGCTTAGTTGTAACAAATGCAAAAGTAGAAAACTATGGTAAAGGTCAAGCTGAAGTTAAAATGAATATAAAAAACAATACTGACAATATGGTAACTATACAAAGTGCTATTTCAGATGTTGATACTAAAACAGAATTGCATCATTTTGTAATGCAAAATGGCAAACATGTGATGAAGCCAGTTGCAGAAATAGATGTTCCTTCTCATAAAACTGATAAATTAGGTTTTCATAAAACTCATGTAATGCTAATTGGAGTGAAGAATGCTCCGTTAAAAGTTGGTAATACAGTAGATTTGACTTTACTTGAAAAAGGTAACTGTAGAATACCTGTTCACGCAACAGTTGTAAAATAAATTGATTTTAAAGCTATGATAATAAAACTTAAGTATCTATTCTGTTTGTTCTCATAGAAATTCGCTAATACTTTCTCAAAAATAAATTTCATGAATTTTAAAAAAGTCATAATGTTTTCTATATTAACATTTGCTAGCTTTGGTATGGCGTTTGCTGATATGGTAGACAGTATTGAAACCTCTTCACCAAATGCAAATAGTTCTAACATTTCAAATAGTAGCATTTTAACAGATGTTATAAATCCATTTGCAAATACTTGGTCATCTCTTACAAATGGGGATGATACTTGGGGTAAAATGTATAATCGAGCAGGTAAGTGGCACTTAGGCGTGACATTCGGTGGAATGATGGGTGGCTCTAATATGGAGATGCGAGGACCTACAGGTACTATTATGATTATGCCTGGATATAATTTAAACAAGTATCTAGGTATTCAATATAATCAAATGATAAGCTATGGAGGATCATTTACTGGTATTGGTGAAGGAACTCTTATGATTCCTACAGGAACAATAATCATGCCATACGCTGCTGCTGGAGCGGGATGGTCTAATATGTCGGGAAATACTCAAGGAGCATGGGATGTTGGAGGAGGTATAATGATTCCTTTATCAAAATACATTAGTATTACGGTTAGTTATAGATATATACAAACTATAGCCCCACTTCCTGTTGCAGGTGGGGGGATGAATCAACCAAATGCAAGAGCTTATATGAGCATGGTCTCTGGAGGCTTAGTTTGGTTTTTTTAGTATACAGAACGCTATTAACTATTTTTGCTTAAATACATATACTTTATAAGCTCATTTTTCTTAGGTCCTACAATTTTCCAACTAAGCTCAATACTCTTATCTAAGATAGATAACTCTGCAGAATATAAATCATCAACACAGACATGTTGATTTTCACTATGCCAGGAATCTTTATCTTTAGGAACTAGATCAAAAAGGTTAACAAGATTGTTATAACCAAAGCGTGCATGAAATAGTCTAATGCGATTTGAATCTATTTTTTGCCATATATATTCATTTTCTATTTTGGCTTCTCGTGATGCTTTATCTAGTTTAAAGTATCCTTGCTCTTTAAAGTATATTGAATCTTGCTCTACTTTGGTTATTACACTACCTTTAGCATATCCATTCCAACCAGTTTGAGATTTTTCACCACTAGAAGATTCAAATTCAAAGTAATTTATTTTTGCTAGTTTAGAAAATAAACTCATATTCTTGGCTATTTTATGATTGTTGCTTATCATTATAGAGTATATTTCTTTAGTTGGTAAAATAAGATATCATTTATAATCCTTATGTGAAAATATTAACATATGAATTCTAGATTTATTGGTTCGATTTTTCTTATAATCGGTACAACTATAGGTGCTGGTATGTTATCACTACCTTTGATTGTGGCAGCATGTGGTTTTACAACTGCAATTATACTTTTAGTTTTATCATGGAGTGTAATGTATATTACCGCATTGAGGCTTTTGGATGTCTGTGTCCAACATCCTATAGGTGTGAATTTTACAACAATGATATGGTCAAGAGCACCAAAAATATATTTAGTTTTTTTTAGTATTATTTATCTGCTTTTATTATATTCACTGCTATCGGCTTATACCACGCAAGGCTCTTCACTCATATCTATGCTTGGTGGAGTTGAACATCAGTCGAGTAAATCTCAAGTTGGAATATCAGCGATTGTTTTTATACTAATATTTGGAGCTTTAGTATTTAGTTATAGAGCTAGTGATTATACAAATAGAGTCTTTGTTATTCTGAAGTTTATGTTTTTTATAATAGCAATGGTAATTATGCTATTTTACATAAATATGAATTATTTAGGTGATGAGCCAGCTGGAGTTTCTGCAATTATATTTGCTTGGCCAACGCTTTTACCAGCATTTGGTTTTCATAATATAATTCCTGTTATTTATGAATATCAAAAAGGTGATGTTAAGAGTATCAGAAGAAGTATATTTATAGGAAGTGTAAGTGTTTTGACTGTTTATGTTATATGGGTGTTTATATCATTAGGGCTTGTTCCTCAACATGGTTCATTCAGCTATCACGAATTGTTTGTATCAGGAAACAACACACCAAGTGGTTTAGTTAACGCAATTAGAACGATATCTGGATCAGACACATTAGAGATAGCACTAAATTTATTTATTCATATTGCAGTAATAACATCATTTATTGGTGTTGGCATATCTTTAATGCATTATATTCGTGATTTATTTACTAAAAATAATAAACAAATAAGTAGTTGGGTTTTAGCATTAATATGCTTTGTACCACCCTTAATCTTCACAGTATTTTATCCACAAGGGTTTATCTTGGCATTAGAATATGCAGCAATATTTGCAGTTATAATATTTGTTTATACACCGGCATTTCTTACTGTAAGGCGAGATCTAAAAGTGTATTTCTCACATACATATGTTGTATCTATGGGAAGTGCAGTTATTTTATTTGAGATTTTTAACTTGTGTTTTAATATCAACCCTTTCTTAAGTTAGTTTATTGACTAAAAACTTTATTTACCCCATATGGTGATGGTGCATTGCTGATATCAACTTGACTTCCTGATGGGCCTATAGATGTTCTAAATTTACTAGGGTCATAAGTAACTTGTATATTGTTAGCCGAGTCGAGGCTATACTCTCCCATTGATGTATTTGTAATTATACCGCGAATATCTGCAGAGATGTTGTTTGTGAGGGATGCTCTTAATATGACTGCTATTATATTTTCATCAATAGGTAAAATACGTTCTATGTTCTGAGCGTTATATGTATTGATTAGTTCTGGGGTTAGGCTATTATCAGTTGGATCTAATCTATATATCCTTAAAGTTGATGATGTTCCAAAAACTATAAAAATACCAGCATTATTACTTATGACCATAGGAGTTGTAGTTAGTGTTGGAGTGGCTCCTAAGTCTGCCAATATATTAGCACAATTTGGAATAGTGAGATCAGCATTTAGAACACAGACTGTTGAAAAAATATCCCCTGCACTTAGTGGTATTACAATAATTCTATCAGTTATCTGATTATTACTAAGTGATATTGGAATTGTGATAGCATTTGATACTGTAAGAGCAGTAGCAATAGTTCTAGAAATACCCGTTGATTGAAGTTGATTACCATTAATAGATCTTAATTCTAGATCTAAAGTTGTTGATGTTGTAGAATTTTGAGTAGCTACTAAATTAAGAGTACTTCCTGATGTTGGTATAAAGCTTATATTAACAAATGCTAATAACATATTAGGCATAGAAATAATAACAAGGATTATTATACTTTTAGAGATATTATAAATATATTTCATATAAATTATTATAAAGCAGAGTTTTATAATAATTTATTGTAGCATGTTTCTATATATTATTTGCTGTTTTGACTTATGTAGAGCTTATTTAAAATTGATCGACCTTGTCAAAAAAAGATAATTGGATCAATTAATAATGATTGATATAATTTGTAACTTACCAATGTGATTAAATATTAAATTAATAATTTTTCCGAAGTTTATCTTTGATAAATAGTTTATTATATAACGATATCTTCGTTAAGAAAGGTGTTTTTTATTAATCATGAAAAGGTTAAAGATAATAAACTTGTCAAAACAACAAGGTTTTTCATTAGTAGAGCTAGTAATAGCTATGTTAGTGATATCTATGGCTGTATTGTCTTATGAGATTATACTTTATAGATCTCAGGTATCAGAGGCTACTTTGAGAGATGATGCGGAGCTTATTGAAACCGTAAATAATAGATTTAATGAATATTTAATTACGGGAAATTTAGATACTAGTGGTTCAAATACAGTTGATGTTATTCAGTCAGGGAGCGGTTGGGTATTTCAAAGTGCCAATGACAATAGTATAAGTATGGAAGTAGACTTACCGACATGATAAAAGTAAAGAAGCAAGGTGTATCATTAGTAGAGGTTTTAGTTACTTTAGCTGTTGCTATTATTGTCATTGCAATTATCGATCAATCATTTTATCAAATAAGAGAGCAACATCTTAACACTATGGAATCACTAGATGATAATACAGAAGTTATAGAGGTAGATAATATTTTTAGAGATTTGGTTGAGGGAGCCTATATCTCAGGTAATGCAATGTATTCTCCATGGAAACTATCAACATCTCAAGTAAGTAACTTGCAAGTTAATCCTTTGGATTATCCAATTATTTATGCTCAAAGAGCACCTTTGATATCAGGAGCTACAATAACTTTGCCAAGTGATGCTCAAAATGGTACAGATGTCCTTGTTTTACAAACTATAGATGATCCGCAGGTACTTACTACTGCTATAGCTTTTGGAGATACTTCATTTACGCGTCCTATAGCACCGGAGGCACCAGCGATTACGGCTTCTAAATTTATGTTATTATCTAGTGAAAGTGATCAAAATCTAATATCTGCTGGTAGTGATGCTACTAGCAATCAAGCTACAGTTAATTTAGTAGGCGGTAGTGGAGCTATTAGTCAAAATTTTCCTGTAGGATCTGTGCTATATACCCAGTATCTTTTTAAAATTGTTTATATTAGAGAGAATATAGATGGTCAAGGTAATGTTGACGATCAGCTATGTCAATTAAGTTCTGATCAAAGTGGAGCACCTGTTCCAACAGTTTTACTAGATGATGTAAGTGACTTACAAATTAGCTATAGAACTAATGCAGGATGGCAAAGAGTTGCTCCAGATGATGACATAAGAATTTGGCACAAGGAAATAAGAGGGTTAAGGTTTGGTTATAGGTTAAATGGAGAAAATCATCAAACCATAGTATCTTTCGGAGGGGTGAGCAGTGCTTATACGTAAACATAATCGTAATCGTAATGGTTTTGCCTTAGTGATGGCTATTGTAATAGCTGTAATATTTTTATCAATGAGCTACTTAGTATACTCATTAACACACACTAACTTATTATTAAGACGTATGACTACGCAAGACCTTCAAGATCATATTGCATTACAGCAGCAATTTGGAGGTGCTATTAGTGGTTCAACCCTTACTTACGAGAGTAATACACCTCCCATACTTTCAAATAATCATATAGCAAGTGCCGAGAATGTAAGATTTAATTCTTTTATTGTTTCAGAGCCAGGCTTTGTTATGAGAACTATTGATTATTATTTAAATATAGGTAATGCTTCGGTTAGCAAAACTGTACAAGTAAGGGTGCCTTCAAATACGCTTTCAAGTAGAGATGCAGGAATTAATAGGGGGAGTATAGCTCTTAATGTTCCAGCTATAAATTTTGATAGCCTTCAAGCACAACAGCTTAACTCAGGTAGTGGAGCATTTGCTGATAATCGAGTTGGCTATATTGGAGATATTGCAATTGATAGTAACTCTGAAGAGCTGACTTTTAGTAGGCCAGGATTTGATGATTTGACATTAGATATATCTAATCAACTAACTAATGGTGGTACATATGCTTTGTCACAAGGCTGGCGTTTAAATGATGGGAATTGGGAAGTTTCTCTGGGAGTTTATGATGCTTCTAATAATAGTGAAAGTGGCTGTGTAATTACAACTAGCTTAAATGATTTTATAGCTAATTTTAATGGACAAAACTGTATTGCGTTAAATAATACAGGTATTATCGTAAGGCCAGACCAAGAGTTTTTAAACTGTTTTGGGGCTTTTCCTAATTTAGATAACTTTGAAGAGTGTAGAGAGAGGGAGTGGTGGAGTCCAGAAGATCCTCCACCTAACCCTCCATATGAAATTGGTGATATTTGTCATCAAGATGGCATCCTTTTTATAGCAATAAAAAGAACTGTAGATATGCCTCTTCGAGCAGAATGGGCATGGAGACCATTTTATCCAGATGATAATTGGGTTCAGCCATATCATCCAGATGTACAATATGCTATTGGTAATAAGATAATATTTGATGGTAGAAGATATATTATGAATACAACAGTTGATTCTGGTAGAGATCCTTATAGTAAAAAAGGTGCAGGATGGAGGGTTGATGATGTTTACCCATGGCATAATAATATAACTTATAAATCAGGTGATATAGTTATTAGGGATTATCAATTTTATAGAGCCAAATGGGAGCATAGCAAAAAAGATCCTTTGACAGCAGGTCAGTGGGGAGAGTGGGCTTATGTAGGATATGTTAATGATGACTTAACCGCTTTAGATTATTTAAATACATGTGACAATACAGTGACACCAACACAGCAGTACTTAAATTGTTATGGAGCCTATCCAGCTACTGGAGGTCGTGAAAGTTGTTCTGAGACAGGTCGTTATACTAGAGGAGATGAGTGTGTTTATGAGGGGTTATTAATGGGAAATGTAAGTTTACCATTTTTTACTCCAACAACAGGCTGGCCAGGAGGAAGTGATGCTAATTATTGGCGAGTAGTTTATCCAAATAATAACTGGGTTATGCCATATAATAATAATGTGAGATACAATGTTGGAGCTAGAGTTATTTGGCGTGATAAACGCTTCGAGCTAATAAAGACTGTTGAATTAATATCCCAAATTGTTAGATATATTTTGTAAAATACAGATGTTACAGATATTAGTTTTTAAT
>NZ_JAWUZH010000057.1:0-12116 GCF_036281795.1 Francisella sp. 19S2-4 | reverse complement strand
TAAGGCTAAGTTTTTACTAAAAATAGCAAAAATATTCCTATTCATAGAAATTGAAAGATTTATTCAACAGTCTTTTAGATTTTGAATCTATTTATAGTACCAGTCTCTGGCTTAGTTTTTCAGCTGTAGTATTATTGGTTGTTATTTCAATGTTGCTACAACAATATAAGTCAAAATTAGCTCATTTTTTTATACCACAAATTTATCTAACAATATTTTTGATCCCTATCTCTGTTTATTATTTTGGTAGTTTCTCTTTAGTTTCGATTTTAGCAAATATTGTTGCTATTCCATTAGTAAGTTTTGTGATATTACCATTACTGTTATTTTGTTTAATTATTTCTTTTATAGGGATAAAGCTGTGGTTTATCCCTATATTCTTTTTAAAGTTGCTATATGTATATTTAGAGTTTTTGACTAAGCATATTCAGCTTGTAGAATATTGGAGTTATTTTTCACTAATTAGTCTAATAATTGTGCTTGTTGGAATTACTTTATTAATTTTCCCTTTTTCTAAGTCGGTTAGGTTGCTTGGATTAGTTATGTGTTTAGTATTTTTTCAACCGGTAGAAAATTTATCTAAGAAATATAAAAAATTTGAATTACATGTCTTTGATAATAAAGACCAAATGATCTTAATTCAAAGTGAAGGGCAAAGCTTTTTATATACATCTGCTAAGAATTTAGATAATGAATATATTTTGACTAATATTTTAGAAGCTTATTTGAAGGTTGTAGGAGTTAATAAGATCAACTACTTAATTGTTACTGGGAGTCAAAAGAGCTTAAGTTTGGAGGGTATTAAACAAATTGGTTCTGTAGAAAAAATTATTTCAAATATTGATTCTAATACTCCAGGACTAATTAAGTGTAATTATAAGAATAATTTATCATCTAATAATTTACATATTAGATTTTTATCAAATGAAAAAGATTGTTTTGTTGATATAGAGTACGAGAATAGAGAGTTTTTGTTATTCGATAATACAGACCTAAAGTCTCAAGAGAAAATTTATAGTTTATACAACAGAATAGTTTCTCCAAATATTATAGTTGCATCAACTAAATTATCTCCGAAATTCATTAGTAAGAGTCTTGACTATATTATCTATATTTCAGATAAACCAGAAGAATTACAAAAACTTAATGAGAAAGCCCTAAGTATTTTTGACACATATACAAATGGGGCTATAACAGTCTCAGTTGATCAAAGTAACAAATTAAGTGTTATTTCCCAGCTTAAAAAATATTAATAAAAATATTCTACTATTCTTATACTGCTATAGCTTAAATTCTATAAGAACAAATAATGATATTAAGCCGTTTAACTAAAATTAAATATTATTAATGAATATATTTACGAAGATCTTTTAAAATAGATGGTATAAGTGATACTATAAATACTAAAGAGTAAGTTTTGAAAGTATTATGATTAAAATTTTAAAGTATACTTATTATGCTTTGTTCTCTACGACTTGTTTTTTATCGAGTGGTGTAGTTACTGTTATTCCTGTATTTTTCTTTTCATTGATTAAGCTATTTGTGCCAATCAGAAGTGTGAAATATTTCTGTACATCGGCCGTTCAATACTGTGCGAGCTTGTGGGTTAGTTATGCTATTTTGATTACAAAACTTTTTTCACCAACAAAGATAGAATTTGAGCAAAATACTAATTTAGATAGAAATAGCTCTTATTTAATTATATGTAATCATAAAAGTTGGCTTGATACTTTTGTATTAATGTTAGCCTTTCATAAAAAAATAGCATTTCCTAAATTTTTTATGAAGTTTCAGGTATTTTTTATTCCTGTATTGGGCTTGATAGCATGGGCTTTGGAATTCCCAGCAATGAAAAGATATTCTAAAGAATACTTAGCATCAAATCCTGATAAGAAAGGTGAGGATTTAAACAAAACTTTTGAATACTGTAAGAGCTTATCTTTAAGACCTACAACAATAGTTAATTTTGTTGAAGGAACTAGATTTACACTTGAAAAGGCAAAAAAAAGCAATTTTAAAAACCTACTTAATCCTAAAGCTGGTGGCATAGCAGTAATATTAAAAAGCTTATCTGAAAGAATGGTTGGTATATTAAATACAACTATTGTCTATGATAATCCTGAACAGAATTTATGGGATTTTATGATTAGAAAGACTAAAAATATAAAAGTAAAAGTTGATTTTATACCTATTTCAGAAGTTCCTTTGGGAGATTATTTTAATAATGAGGAAGATAAGAAAAGCTTTCAAAATTGGTTAAATAATATATGGTATAATAATGATCAATATATTTCTCAACAACAGTTAGATATGCAAGCTAATTCTTAATGACCCTACAGAGATATAAAAAGTAAAATATTGTATAAAATAAATCATTAAGTTCTTTTTTAGAAAAGAATATTCGTTGTTTCGGAGGTTATTATTTTCATAATTTGAGCGGTATTACATCATCATAAAAGGTATATGCTAGATTTTGAGGTAATATAACCACTCTAGATTCTATTTCAAAGTTAAGGTTTAAGCTTTTGAGTAGTTTCGGAAGTTGTCTTCCTATCCAACCGTTGCGGATATCATTATCGCAATTATAGTTGATAATTTTCCTAACTAGTTGTTTGTTATCTATATTTATTGTATTAGTTTCCCAGTCGGGCTCTATTAAACATATATAGCCATTGTTTTTAGTGACTCTTTTTAGTTCTTTTAATGCCTGTGGTGGATTATCTAAATATAAAAATACTCTTTCTGCACGAGAGTAATCAAATGTATCATCATTAAAGCCTAAGTTGTGTATATCCATTTTTTCGAATTCTAGATTTCTAGTGGCGCACTGCTCTGAGCTTTTGAGTTAGCACTCTCTAAGAAATCACTACTTATATCAACAGCTCTACAAGTACTGTTAGGGAATTCTAGAGCTATTTTAATTGATTCAAATCCTGGGCTACATCCAGCATCTAAAATAGTAGCTTTGTCTAACTCTTTTATTTTACTTTTTGCTATTTGATTAAGTTCTTGAATTTGTCTAGTATAATTAAATTTCTCTAGTGCATCAATAAATACTTGTGATTGATTAGAAGCATCAATACTTTCAAACTTTTTAATATTGAAAGACGACATTATATAGATTAGTGACTTAGCCAAGTTATTTGAATAAATAAAAATAACGCTGAGTATATTCCCATGAAAATAAAAGGCATATATATTTCTAAAACTCTAATAGGTTTAAATGATCCTTTTTCCTCAGCAATATGTTCTTCTGTTAACCATACTCTCGATGGTAATCGTCTTTCTAATGAAGGAACAATGCTATTTTTAATTTGTATATGATGTCTGAAAAATCTAATAATTTTCCACCAAGCATAACAAAAAACAAGTCCTGCAAAATATGGTATAGTGATTAATATTGAAGACGGTGGATTTTCAACGTTAATATTATTACTAATAGCAAGAGCAACAATACCAACCAAGATTAGATTAAAAACTAAGAAGAAAAGGTTAATAACAATTCTTCTATAGCTAGTTCTATCAGTTAATTCAACATAAATCCTATACTGTTCTATTAAAAGAGCATTGTACTGTTCATTAGATAAATTGTTTTCATCTTCATTACTCCACAGTTTATCTTGTATTTCTTTGTGGCTTATCTTTTCCATTTTCTTACCTATTAGTTTATAACTCATAAATAGCTTACCAAAATAATGCTATTACATTTTAAGTAATTTATCAAATTATAAATAACCTTGAGGCTATCTTATTCTTTGGCCTGTAATTATATCAATAATTTTAGAAGGTTGCGATGCTTTTGCTTGAGTTTTTAGGACATGGATATTAGAAAATGTCTTATTTATGTTTTCAGGATTATTAATAAAATCCTGTCCAGAAATGTTTGCGCTTGTTGATATAATAGCATCATCAATATTTGAGCATATGTCTTTAACTACATTGGTATCTACCAAACGTATGGCAATAGTGGGTTTACCTCCTGTTAGCCATTGTATACTATTCTTACCAGGAACAATCCATGTGGTTGGAGTCTCTTGTTTTGTAGAGATTTTTTTAATTTGTTCTTTAGTTAATTTTGAAATATCGGCATATTTTAAAAGATGTTTGTAGTTATGAGATATTATTATAAATCCCTTACTAGAGTCTCTTTTTTTTAGATTTATAACTTTATCAATAGCAATTTTGGAAATTATACAGCTAAGGCCATAAACAGTATCTGTTGGAATACTAACAACTCGATTATTTCTTAGTTCTGTATAGATAGCTTGTATATCTTTTGTAAGCATTTTATTTGTGAGGAGTATTTTAATGTTGCTGCTAATTTTAGTATATTTTAGAAATAAAAAAACCTATAAGCTAAAAATAACTTATAGGTTCTTGGATTTAAGAAAGTGATTTAAGATTTAGATTCTTACTTCTTGCTTAGTTGTTCTTTAATAAGATCACCAAGAGTAGTAGGAGTCATTTGTTCTACTTTGTAGTTAGATTTGCTAGCAGAAGTATTATCTTCATCAACTGCTTTGATAGAAAGAGCTATGCTTCTTTTCTTAGCATCGATATTGATTATTCTAGCTTCTACTTCTTGACCTTCGCTTAATTCATCACGAACATCTTTTGTATGATCAACTGATACTTCAGCAATTCTGATGAAACCATCAATATTATTGTCTTCATCAAGCATAACAACAGCACCATTCTCTTGTACTTTAGTTACTTTACCTTTTACTAAAGAGCCTTTTGGATGAGTATTGATGAAGTTCTTGAATGGATCTTCAGAAAGTTGCTTCATGCTAAGAGCGATTCTTTCAAGATCAGTGTTAACAGAAACTAGTATAGCTTCTACTTCATCACCTTTCTTAAGCTCTTTAATCGCTTTAGCTGGGTTATCCCAAGAAACATCTGAAATATGTACAAGACCATCTATACCACCTTCAAGACCGATGAATACACCAAACTCAGTGATCGATCTGATTTTACCAGTAACTTTATCGCCTGTTTTGTAGTTTTTATCAAACTCACTCCAAGGATTTGGTCTACATTGCTTAATACCAAGAGAGATTCTATGCTTGTCAGCATCTAGCTCAAGTACGATAACTTCTACTTCTTGACCAATTGATACAGCTTTATGTGGGTTGATGTTTTTGTTAGTCCAATCCATTTCAGATGTATGAACTAAACCTTCAATACCTTCTTTAAGCTTAACAAAACAACCGTAATCCGTGATGTTAGTTACTGTACCCATTAGCTTAGCACCTACTGGAAGTTCATTAGCAATATTTAACCAAGGATCTTCACCAAGTTGCTTAATGCCAAGAGATATTCTTTGCTTATCTTTATCAAACTTAATTACTTTAACATCGATTTCTTGACCTATAGATAGAACATCTGTAGGGTGGCTGATTCTGCTCCAAGAAATATCTGTAATGTGTAATAGACCATCAACGCCACCAAGATCGATAAATGCACCGAAGTCAGTGATGTTTTTAACGATACCTTTAAGCACAGAACCTTCAGCAATTTTTTCTAGCATAGCATCTCTATCACCAGAGTTGCTTTCTTCGATAACTGCTTTTCTAGAAACAACGATGTTGTTTCTCTTAGTATCAATCTTAACAACTTTTAATTCGATATCTTTATCTTCTAAATGTGCTACATCTTTGATAGGTCTAGTATCAACTAATGAACCAGGTAAGAAAGCTCTAAGACCTTCTACATCCATAGTATATCCACCACGTACATGATTAGTGATTCTACCAAGGACAGTTTCATTGTTCTCAAAAGCATTTTCGATTCTATCCCAAAGCTCAATTTTCTTAGCTTTGTCTCTTGATAGTCTAGTTTCGCCGCAGCTATTATCTAGAGCTTCTAGAACAACGTTGATTTTATCACCAACAGCTACTTCTAGTTCACCATCATTATTTTTTAAAGAAGCTACAGGTATGAAAGATTCTGATTTAAGACCAGCATCAATCATTGCAAATTCTTTATCTATACTAACAACAGTTGCTTCGATGATTTTACCTATTCTCATCTCTGTTTGTTTTAGAGATTGTTCAAATAGTTCTTTGAAATTTTCTGACATTTTATTATTTCCATTTCCAGTGTGGTTGGTTTAACATGGTTTGCAAGCACCCACTGGCTTTTATAAAAAGCGCTAGCAAACAATTTTGTAATGTGTAATATTATCTAAGAGATATCTATTGTTCAAGGAAAATATAAAATATTTTATGTTGGGAGATTTTGGCAAACATATTTTTTTTATGCAAAAAGCTTATGAACAAGCTCTTTTAGCTTATGATGCTGGAGAGGTTCCTATAGGGGCAGTAGTTGTAGATCAGAATAATGAAATACTAGCTCAATCATATAATCAAACTATAACATTAAATGATCCTACAGCGCATGCTGAGATACTAGCTATAAGGGAAGCTACAAAGCTTTTGAATAATTATAGATTAGTTAATACAAAATTGTATGTTACTTTAGAGCCATGTATAATGTGTTTTGGTGCTTTAGTTCAAGCAAGAGTCACTAAATTGATTTATGCTTGTGATGATACTCGGGTTGGTGTTACATCGATACAGAAGCTTCATCAATGTAAAAATTTTAACCATAATTTTGAAATAATTAATGGTGTTATGAATCAACAATGTGGAGAGCTTTTAAGAAAGTTTTTCAAAGAAAGAAGAAAGTGAATTTATGAGCAAAGAAAAAATAGTTGTTTTGTATGGTGGAGAGTCTCCTGAAAGAGAAGTGTCTCTAAGTTCTGGAAAAGCTGTCTTGGATTCATTAGTGCGTCAAGGTTATGATGCTGTTGGTTTAGATGCTAGTTCAAAAGAGCTTGTTGTTAAGCTATTAGAAATAAACCCTACCAAATGTTTTGTTGCTTTACATGGCGAAGATGGTGAGAATGGTAGAGTTTCGGCATTATTAGAGATGCTAGGTATTAAGCATACCGGCTCAAGTATGAAGTCTTGTGTTATAACAATGGACAAAATGATTTCAAAAGAAATATGGATGCATCACCGTATGCCAACACCAATGGCAAAAATTCTTACTAGTAGATTGGTTAGTTCTGATGAGATTAGCTTTCCTGTGGCTGTTAAACCAATCAGTGGAGGTTCAAGTATTGCTACATTTAAAGTTAAAAATATTGATGAGTTAAAACCTGCTTATGAAGAGGCTTCTAAGTATGGCGAAGTAATGGTTGAACAATGGGTTACAGGTAAAGAGATAACGGTAGCTATAGTTAATGATCAGGTCTTTTCATCAATATGGATTGAACCATTAAATGAATTTTATGATTATGAGTCAAAATATAGTGGTAAATCAACATATCATTGTCCAAGTGGATTATGTCATGAAAAAGAATTAGAAGTACGTCAATTAGCTAAGAGAGCTTATGACTTACTAGATTGTAAAGGACATGCTAGAGTTGATTTTATTTATGATCAGGGTGAGTTTTATGTTATGGAAATAAACTCTTCGCCAGGAATGACAGCAAATAGTCTTTCACCTAAATCTGCAGCAGTTGAAGGTATTGATTTTGATAGTTTTGTTAAATTAATAATAGAACAGGCAAGATGATTAGTGCTGTACGTAAACTTTTAATATTAGGTTTGATACTATTAATATTGCTTAGCATCGCAATATATGTTGTCAGTAAAACTGATAAGACAATCTCAAGAGTTGATGTGGTTTCTAATGATGGTTTAGTTTATGTTTCAAAACAGGATTTAATAAATAAAGTTGATAAGCTTAGTAGTAAAGAGTGGTTTGATGTTAACACTGAGAGCATAGAGAAATATTTTCAATCATTTAAAGGAGTTGATTATACTTTAGTGAAAAAAGTATGGCCATCTACATTAGTTATATACTTATATGATCATAAACCTATTGCTTATTGGAATAATAATAAAATTTTATTAGATAATATGGACATTATTACTCCGCAAGTTTTTAGTTATGATGGTGAACTCCCTTATATAGAAAGTAATGATGATGATAGCCAAGATTATGTATATCAGGTTTATCAAGAATTAAATAATATTGCTAAGCAAAATAATACAAAAATAGTTAAAATTTATTATCAAGGGAATCAGTTTAGCTTACTTTTTGATAATAATATAAAAGTTATTCTTGGGTCAAAAAAACTACGTTCAAGATTAGAATTATTTTTTAATTCATATCAAAAAGTAAAAGATTATCAGTCAGCAGAATATTTCGATATGCGCTACAGTGATGGTTTTGCTGTAAAGTATAGGTAGAAAAGTATTTATGCTATTGGTTTTCTATAATTATAAGCTTATAATGTAATATAAGTGTATACTGAATAAAAAATATCTGTCTTAAAAATTGGGGCTAAATAAATGAGTTTTGGGAATAATAATTTTTGTGCTGTTGACCTGGGGTCTCATAAGGTGACTGTTGCGATTGGCCAACTTGCAGAAAATAATAGTATAAAAATACTGGGGGTTAGCCAGAAAAGATCTAAAGGTATAAAGCAAGGTTCTGTGATTAACCTTGAAATGGCGATGGAAACATTAAATGCAGCTTTAGATGAAGCTAAGAGTATAGCTGGTATTGATGTTAAAGAAGTTACTTTAGGAATAAGCGCACCAAGTATAAGTGGTTTTAACTCTTATGGTTTAGCGGCAGTAGATAATGGCGAAGTTAGCATGGATGACCTTGCAATGGCAATAAAAACGGCAAAAGCTGTGCCGATGTCTGCTGATACTGAAATGTTACATGTTTTACAAAGAGACTATGTTGTTGATGGCCAAGCTGGTGTTACAGAGCCAATAGGAATGTTTGCTGTAAGGCTAGAGTCTAATGTACATATTATAGTTGCCTCTTCACGTTTACTACAGAATGTTAGAAAATGTGTATCAAATTGTGGTTATAAAATAACTAGTTTAGTAGTTGAGCATTTAGCAGCAAGTAGTGCTACTCTTACAGAGAATGAAAAAGAGATGGGAGTTTGCTTAGTAAATATTGGGGCCGATTCAACGAGTTTTTCTGTATTCTCGGATGGTGGAATTTGTTATACATCTAGCATTACAACAGGTGGAAGCAGCATCTCTTCAGATATATCAAAAGTATTTAGACTTCCTATAGAGGCAGCAGAGAGCTTAAAGTTACAATATGGTTATGCTGCTAGTAAGTATCTTAAGAATCCTGATGAAAAAATAGATATTCCGAATTCTTTAGGGAATGCTAAAAAAAGGATATCACTACAAGATTTATCATTGGTTATAGAAGCAAGAGTTGAAGAAATATTTGAATCTTTATATAGAGAACTAGATCAAAATCGATTGCTTGAAGTAATTTCATCAGGAATAGTTTTTACTGGTGGTGGAGCAAAATTAAAAGGTCTTGCTAGACTTGCAGAAGACATGTTTAAGCTACCTGTAAGAGTGGGCGGTCCAATTGAAGTCAGCGGAGCAAATGAAGTGGTACATAATCCTTCTTACTCAACAGTTGTCGGCTTGTTAAAATATGCTTCTGAGAATTCTCAAGTAGGATCTGAACAAAATGTTGATGAAGATATGCTAGAAATTGATGAAGATACTGGGAAGTCTAAGAAAAAGATAATGTCATCTGTAAAAGGGTGGTTTTCAAATAATTTTTAAGATATAAAAAGGTTAGGAAAAATCTAAAGTAAAGGAGTATAAATATGTTTGATTTTAATGATTCAATGGTTTCTAGTGCCATAATTAAAGTTGTTGGTGTTGGTGGCGGTGGCGGTAACGCTGTACAACATATGTGTGAAGATGTTGCTGACGTTGAGTTTTTTGCCTTAAATACAGATGGTCAAGCATTATCAAAGTCAAAAGTTCAAAATGTTTTACAAATTGGTACTAATCTTACTAAAGGATTGGGTGCTGGTGCGAATCCTGAAGTTGGTAAAAGAGCAGCTACAGAAGATAGAGCAAAGATAGAGCAGCTACTAGAAGGTGCTGATATGGTTTTCATCACTGCTGGTATGGGTGGTGGAACAGGTACTGGTGGTGCTCCTGTTGTTGCAGAAGTTGCAAAAGAAATGGGTATCCTTACAGTTGCTGTAGTAACAAAACCTTTCCCATTTGAAGGTCCTAGAAGAATGAAAGCTGCTGAACAAGGTATAGAAGAACTAACTCAACATGTGGATTCTATAATTACTGTGCCAAATGAAAAGCTTCTAAGTGTACTTGGTAAAGGAGCTTCTTTATTAGATGCTTTTAATGCTGCTAATGATGTATTAGGAAATGCAGTAAAAGGTGTTTCTGAGTTAATCACTAAGCCAGGACTAATCAACGTTGACTTTGCGGATGTTAGAGCTGTGATGACTGATATGGGTCTAGCTATGATGGGTATGGGTCAAGCAACTGGTGAAAATAGAGCAAGAGAAGCTGCTGAAGCGGCTATTTCAAGTCCTCTTTTAGAAGATATCAACCTAGATGGTGCTAAAGGTGTAATTGTAAACATTACAGCTGGTATGGATATGTCTATTGGTGAGTTTGAAGAAGTTGGTGAAGTTATTAGATCTTTCATTTCTGATGAAGCAATCGTGATAGCTGGTACTGTTATTGATCCAGATATGTCTGATTCTATGAATGTAACAGTTGTTGTTACTGGTATAGAAAAAGTCGCTATGAAAAAAGGTTTTGGTATTGAGAAAAAACCTGTTTCTTCTAGCCAAGGATCAAGCTTTTCGAATAAGCCAAGCACTCCTTTTGTGAGAAATGAGTCTGAAGTTTCAGGTTCTAATGAGACATCAAAATCTGACTTTGGCTCAGCTGATAAATCAGATATCCCTAGCTTCTTAAGAAGAAGATAGCCTTTATAAGTTTTTCTCTTTTAATTTTAATAAATCAAATAATCAAATATATATACAATGATCTAAAATCTTAGCTTGTTCTATATCAATATAGTTTTTTGATATATATAATTTAAATATTAGTATTTTTATATATAAATAACTTATTATATAAATTATTGCATTGAACTTATTTCAGTATCTTACGATAAATATAATATTAATGAGATATACTGAATGAGTTTAGGATAATGAGTTCTAGATAAATTTTTTATAATAAGCAAATTTATATTTATAATTAAAAGAGGTTGAGGATGAAACAAAAAACAATAGCAAATGAGTTTTCTGTAACAGGTATTGGCTTACATTCTGGTGTAGATGTTTCTATGACGATTAAGCCAGCAGATGCGAATACAGGAATAGTATTTCGTAGAGCAGACTTAAATCCTGCAGTTGATATTAAGGTAACTCCTTTTAATATAAAAGAAGCTGTTATGTGTACTCTTTTAACAAAAGAAGGAGATCAAAACTTAGCGGTATCAACAATAGAACACTTGATGTCAGCTTTTGCTATGTTTGAAGTAGATAATGCGCTTGTTGAAGTCAATGCTCCTGAGCTTCCTGTTATGGATGGTAGCTCTTATGAGTTTACTCAGCTTTTAAAAGAAGCTGGTGTAGTAGGTCAGGATGAAAATAGAAAGGGAATCAAAATTTTAAAGCCTATTAGGGTTGAACATGAAGATAAGTTTGCTGAAGTACTACCTAGCGATACTCTTACATATGAGTTTAAAATACAGTGGGATCATCCTGTAATTGCAGCGACAAATAATCATATTATATTTGAATATAATCTTGATGAGTATATAAAAATGGTATCAAAGGCTAGAACATTTGGCTTCTATGAACAGCTTGCCTATCTTCACCAAAATAATCTTGCTAAGGGAGCATCTTTAGATAATGCTGTAGGCATTAGTAATGAAGGAGTTCTTAATGAAGGTGGATTACGTTATAGTGATGAGTTTGTTAGACATAAGCTTTTAGATGCTATTGGCGACTTCTATGTTGGAGGTTATATTTTAGGTCACTTTAATTGCTTTAAGTCAGGGCATACTCTTAATAATAAGCTGCTACATGCTATTTTTGCAGATAAGAGTGCATGGGAATATATTTAATTTAAGTTTTGAGGCTGTCCTAGATAAGCTCACTTTAAACTCTCTCTAACCCAGTGTCTAATTAGCTTTAGTTGTTCCTTAGAATCACTGTGATTAAATCTCCACTCACATTCCTTCAAAAACAAGTAAAAATGGCCTCTAGGAATACC
>NZ_JAWUZH010000056.1:0-12257 GCF_036281795.1 Francisella sp. 19S2-4 | reverse complement strand
AGGCTAAGTTTTTACTAAAAATAGCAAAAATATTCCTATTCATAGAAATTGAAAGATTTATTCAACAGTCTTTTATATCTGCTTAATGATTATGTTATAGTTGGCGATTTTGATTATCTCAATTGTAGAGAAAATTATTTTATTACAGAGTATGTTGAAGAATATTTACAAAAACTATTAATATCGGATGTTAAATTAGACGAGTTAAGTGGACAATTATTTAATAAGTTGAAAGAAGATCCTAGTGCTTCAAAGAAAAAAGTTGTTTGTAATATCTTAGAAGTATTTAACTATATTGATAGACAAGATTTGCTAATATTTTTTAGTGGTTTATATAGAGTAAACCTTAATTATGATCGAGGTCTTATAAAGCTAGAATTATGTGATGATTGTTCTAATAGCTTCATAGAAGTTAAAGGTAATTATGCAAATTGGCAATCAGCAGCATTTTTATTGCCATCAGAGTTTATCTTAGAGTTGGATAGCAGAGTTGCAATTGTAGAAAAAATGCATCTTAAAGGGGTTACGCATTTTAAAGTAGGTAATAGTGTAAATAATACTGACCATAGCATAAACCTTGTGGTAAAAAGAATTCAATTTGAAAGCATAAATATATATAGAAGATCTGGATCAATTACATGGTTTCAAAATATTGAAGCTTATATAAATGGTCGAATTATTTATATCAAATCATCAACTTTACCGAATATTAGTTTTGAAAATAATAGTAATACTCAAGAATATGCACTTGTTTTTGAAGATAGTACTATAGAGGAAATTGATTTTAACAAGAATATTAGGCGTATAGAATTTAAAAATACTAAAATTGAAAAATTAACTTGTGAAGATCAATTATTTATATCATTGCCAAAATTTGATAATAAGTCAGGGGTGGGCCGTAGTGTTAAATTACATCCTAAATCATTTGATAAGCTTTTAAAGAGTAAAAGGGCTGGTTCAATCGAGTTTAGTTGCTTAGCAGAATTTTTTAATCGTAATAATGCTTATATGGAAGCTCAGCAGTTGCATAGGCACTATTTGTTATCTAAAGCTGAAGAGTCTAAGAATCTAAGTCTTAAAATATGGATTTGGTTGTATGATTTTATAAATGGATGTGGGACTAGTTTATTAAAGCCTTTTTTGCTATTAGTTTTAATATTTAGCTTAAATTGTAATATTAATTTTTATTTAGTAAAAATAACAGGAGTAGATGTTTACTACAAAGCTGTAGATAATATATTACCGTTTGCTGTTATTCTTATAAAAGATGATTCTATTTCTAATTTAGGAGTGGTACTTAGCTTAAAAATCATATCCATATTAGCAACATTATTATGGTTTTTAATTGCCTTACAAATTAGAAAATTATTAAAGTTAAAGGATTAGCTTAATGTTTATAGTAATTTTACTATTTGTTGAGAGATTTAGATAATAGATTCTATAATCAAGTCATAGAATAGCAGAATTCTATTAAACTATAATGTAAACTTATCAGTATCTATATATTCAAATTTATGAGTATTTTCATGAAAATAAATAAGCTATTAGTTAGTGGCGGTGTCCACGGGAATGAGTATACCGGTATCTATATAATTAATCGGTTGAAAAAATATCCATTAAAAGCAAAAACATTTGAAATTATACCTTTATTATCAAATCCTGAAGCCTTTAAATTAAGTAAAAGATATAAAGATCAAGATTTAAATCGATCTTTTTCAACTGAGGATTTAAATAATCTTTCATTAAATACTTACGAAGATCAAAGAGCTCGAGAAATTAACCAAACTTATGGATTTAAATCAGACTCTCCCGTTGATTTTCTAGTTGATTTTCATACGACAACTACAAATCTTGGTAAAACAATAATTACTGATGGTAGAAGTCCATTTGTTAACAAGTTATGTAGATATCTGGTTGAACAAATTGATGATCTTAGAGTTATTAAACATCAAAGTATCACAGATGTGGCAATTAATAATATTGCACCAATGTCACTAACTATTGAAATTGGGGCTGTACATACAAGTGTTTATGATACAAAAGCTATTGAAATAACTACCGAAATATTAAATGAAATTATTAAGTTTGTTGAGATGGCAAACTGTGATGATTTACCAGAAATCAAAAACTGTAAAGCATATGAACCAGTTAAAGCTATTGCTTTTCCTAGAGATAGTGATAGTAATATTAATGCAGTAATTCATCATAATATTAATGGCAATGATTTTAAACTAATTGATGAGCAAGATCCAGTTTTTGAATTGATGGATGGTAGTGTTCAATTGTTGAATGAGCCTGGAGAGTGGTATCCTATTTTTGTGAATGAATCTGCGTATTATGAAAAAGATATTGCCTTTTATCTGACACGAGAAATTGATTTTTAATTTAGATATAAAATTTTTTAAATTAAAGGATTAGTTTAGATATTGAAATATACTATTTGAGTTTATATACCTAAAAAAATATCAAGCCTATATTTAACTTTTTCTTAACCTTACTTGTCTATATAATGTTAGTTATCAAGATTTGATATCAATTCATATTAATATTTAGTGAAGGACTTGTTATGGCATCTATAGATATATCTTCAGATATTAAAAAAAGTTTATTTGATAAAGATATCGATCGTAAAAAGGCGATACTTCTTACGTTTGTAGCATTTTTATTTACTGGTTTTCAATGTGCTATTTATGGTATGTTGACAGTGCCAATTTCACAGCATTTTAGTATTGATTCTAATACTATTATATTCTTTGATGGTTTTGGTCTGTGGGGGCAGATTTTAGCAATGGCGACTGGTGGTATTCTTATTAAAAAAATTAAAGGAAAAAATACTTTAATAGTTGCCGCATTATTTATGATTGTAGGGTCAATTTTATCGATATTTGCTCCAAATATTTATGTTTATACTACAATGACTTTTATATGTAATATGGCCGTTGGTTATGTACTAGTGTCATGTAATTATATTGTAATGGGAACTGTAGAGAAACAAGGTGAATCAGAAGGTAAACTTAGCCTTTTAAATGTATTTTTCAGTCTTGGCTTTTTGTCTAGTGCTTTTATAGTTGGAAATATTCTTTTTTACGCTAGTTGGCAGGCAGTTTTTGTGGTAGTTATGGTTTTATTTACCGTCTTTATATTGTTTTTATTGTCTCTTCGAATTAATGAGAAAATTGAACAGGGTGTAATTACTAAAGCAGGAAACTCAATACAGCCTAAATTTATATTTTTGTCTAAGCCTATTATTCTAATGGCTATCGCACTATTTTGTATAGTCTATACAGAGCAGATAATGAACTACTATAATCAGCCACATTTGCATTTTGATTTGGGTTTTAATATGAAAGATGTAGGGCTATTAGTTGCTATTTATTCAGGCTCTCAACTTTTAGGTAGAATCTTTTTTGGTAAATTCTTACTACCTAAAATAAGAATTGAGCGCTATCTTGTAGTCTCAGGATTAATATTTGCTTTTGCTATATTTGTTTTTATATATACAAAATCATTTATGTTTGTTGTAATTTTAATGGCTATATTAGGACTTAGTGACTCATGTATATATCCATCCGTTCTTGGTTATGCAATGGATAAGCTTCCGTATGTATCAAGTGGAGCAACATCATTTTTAGTAACTGTCGGTGCAATAGGTATTCCATTAGGGACGTCTTTATCAGGTATGCTTGGTAATCTATTAGGGCGTGAGCCTGCAATGTTAGTAGGGCCTGTTATGCTTTTGGTATTGGTTACTTTGGTAGTGATTGTGCATAATTTAAAAGTTGTCAAATAGGGGAGGACCTTTATGTCTAATATAGATAATATAAAAAGGTTTGTTGAAAGCTCAAAATATATATACAAAGATATACAAATCCCAGAAGGCGGTAGTGTCAGCTATATGAATGAAGATCTAAAGCCTTTTCTTAAAGATAGGCTTACATCTGCCCAAGCAAAAATCATATTGGATAAGTACGATAATGCTTTTGATATAGGTCTAACTAAAACAGGCTTTCCTAAAGCAGCAGAAAGAGATACTAATGATGATGCTACAAACTATGATGCTGTATGGGTGCGTGATGCAATTTGGGTATATTATTACTTTAGTGAATTCAAAGAAAATGACGCTAAAACTCTAATTAATAAGCTTTATGAATATTATAGTTCGCCTGCGCAACAGAAGCGTTTTGAAGATATCATAGCAAATCCAGAGTTAGCAGCAGATAAAATGGCTGTTCCTCATATTCGTTTTGATAGCTCCAGCGAGAGTTATGATGATGTAATAATAAATGGTGAGCCACAAGTATGGAACCATAAGCAGATGGATGCTCATGGACTTTTTTTGTTAGCTTTAAATGATGCTTATCAAAAACAGATATTTAATGTAGACGATTCATCATTAGTAGTATTTTTAGAGCAATTTTTTGGTTTATTAGCATCAATAAAATATTACGAATATGCTGATGCAGGGGCTTGGGAGGAAATTGATAGGGTAAATACAAGTAGTATTTCTTTGGTAGCGAATGCTGCTAAGCAATGGAAAAGTACTTTAGATAATAAAAACCTTAAATTATCGATAGATTTACAACAGTTAAGTAATTTAGGTATGGATAAAGTTAAAACTCAGATAGCTAGCGGTGGAGAGTCATCACTTTATAAATCTGATGATATTTGTTACCGTGAGAGTGACGCTGCGATGTTGCATATTTTCACACCATATTTTAGTGATGGTCTAGAGTTTGCTGAGTATCAAAAAAGTTTAGCTTTAGTAGAAGATCTTGTGCGTGATTATGGAGTGATACGTTACAAAGGTGATAGTTATCAATCTGGTAATTTTTGGTTTGAAGATGATAGTACAGCAAAAGAAAGCTTAACAGATGATGCCTCCAGCGTAGAAGAGTTTGCAAAAAGAGCTAAAGGAAGATTTAAAGATTCTGAAGCACAATGGTTTTTTGACAGTATGTTAGCTTTAGCGATGATGAATCTATATGATAAATATTCACAGAAATTCGATAAGGATAAATATTTTAACAAAGTTGCGTGGCATCTCAAAAGAGCTCTAGCTCAAATGACAGCTTGTGATTATATAACAGCGGATGGTCAGCCAATTAATGTAGAGCTATTACCTGAAAGTATAAATGTTATTGTTTTTGATGAGCAAAGATATTATTTACCATCTCCAATTACGCCACTTAATTGGGCTAAAGCTTCATTAGCAACAGCGCTTAAAAAGTTTAGTAATTATCATATTGTATAAAGGCTATGAATTTAAATATCTAACTTTTCAGTCATAAACTTAATTTTATGCTATAGAGTGGTTTCCTAACAGTCTTGTTGCCTATTTAGAACACTTTGTAATTAAGCTAAAACTATTATTTTTATATTAAACAAGAATGATAATACTGTAGATGTAACTAAAATATTTCTTTTTGGGAATAATTTAATATTATAAATGAATTATTTGATGTATATAGCCCTAATTGTATCTAACGAAAAGTGAGAACTATATTTCTATAAATTTCTAAATAGTTGCAACAGAGCGGATAAAGGTAAGGTATAATGAGGATATTAAGGGTTTATTAGGATATAGTTTAATGAATGATGAGAAATTTCTTGAAAGATTTATCGAAAGCATTAACTATATAGATAAAGCCTTACCTCAACAAAGTCTAATTATTAAAGATATCGAAAGTAAATATATTTATGTTTCAAATTATTGGGCTAAATTAATAGGTATTAGTCCAGATCATTTAATAAATAAGGACTTATGGTTACCTTTATATGATAATGATCCAAATATTGAAAAAATTGTACGTCAAGAAGAAAAAGATGTTATAGAAAATAAAAAAGTTAGAATTGCCCTTAAAATTAATAGACTTCAAAATAAATTGACACCTTATATTACACATAAATTGCCTATTATTAACTCAAAAACAAATAATGTTGTTGGTGTTTTTTGCTATTGTCTTGGTATTGGTAAAATTAATATTGAAACTATATTGCAAAATGCTTTAACAACATCAGTAAGACAAACAAATGACTCTATCATGCTTTCACGTAGAGAAAAACAGGTTATATATTTGTTTATGGCTAATTTAAGTAGTCAAGAAATTGCAAGTGTTATAAGTAAAATTGATAAAAAAAAAATAACTAAAAGCACTATTGATAGTTTATTTAATGACCAACTCTATATTAAATTTTCAGTATATAGTCGACCTGAGTTATATAAGAAGCTTCAAGTAATGGGATTTGATAATCTAATTCCCCAAGAATTATTAAAAGCAGGCTCTACATTACTTAACTCGCTAATGGTGTATTAACTTTTTAGCTATAGGAAAAACTAATTTTATAAAGATAATAACTATACTTGTGCCAACTAATGTTGTAGTAAAACGTAGTATACCAATATTATAATCATTGGGAGTTACAGCATTAATAAATAGCATTGTTGTTAAAGTGAGATAAATAGTTGATATATGATATTTATGACAGCGATAATAATAAGTAATAAATAAAGTAAGAGGAAATATTATTTCAAGAACAATAATATTTGAGTTAAAAAAGTATATTATAATATAACCAATAATAGCGCCTATAAATGTTCCTAAAACACGCTCGAGAACTCTAATTAAGGTGTCTTTTGTAGTTGGTAAAAAACAAACAATAATAGTAATAATAATCCAGAAGCCATGACTTACTTTATATATAAGCAACAAATATTGTGAAATAAATAGAATAAAACTAAGCTTAACCCCATATATTAAATAAGTATTAATATTTTTTTGTAATCCTTTTTCTTTTTCAAATAAATTTTTAGAAAACTTAAATGTTTTACCTGTGAAAAAGTAATTGATAATAGCAAAAGCTAAACACATTATAACTGAAATAAATCCACTAATTAGTATAATAATAGAAATACTATAAATATTTATTTTTTCTTGATTGATCATAATTGTATAAGCAAAGATACATGTATCCCAGATAAAAACATGAAAGATAACATAAGAAAAATACCAACAAAATCCACTAAATAGTCCAAATAATCCTAATACTAATGCAAATAATAATGGAGAAGATGTAAGTGAGAGTCCTAGGCAAGTAGTAAATATAAATAGTATTGTAGATAATAGAATAAAAAAACAACGATTCAGATTTGATAAATTATCACTTATATCTGTTTGAGTTAAAAACCAAGAATAAAAGCCAGCCCACATACCGTAAGTTGGATAGTCTAATATTTGAAAAAATAACATTGATATAATACAAGCACTAGAAGACCTTAAGGCTAATAATAAAAATTTATTATCAGGATCGTACTGACTCAAAAAGTTAAGTTTTAACAAATTACTTATTTCTTAGTTATATTGGATTTTTATTATTATATATCTTCACTTTATAATATAAAACAGCACAAAAGTCCTGATTTCTTAATATAGATATCTTGTTAATATTTGAATTGTTATATAACTAAGAGGTAAATTTAACATGGGTAAAATAAGTAAAGCAATAAGTCAGATTGAAGAAATTTGGAGCCCTAAAGTTCATGAATATAATATGTATTTAGGTTCCTTTGATAGAGTTGGATATAATTTAACATACATAGTTGCTGGTGATAAAAATGTAAAACATCATCATGAACATTATGATGCAACATTATGTTTTGTAGTAGGTAGTGGTCAAGTATTAGTTAATGAACAGTTAATAAAATATAAAAAGGGTAGTTGCTTTAAAGTTCCAAAAGGCGTAGTGCACCAAATTATATGTGATACAGATACATTAATGATTACATTACAAAATCCTGCTACAACATTTTCTGCAGAAAATGGTTGGGGTGATATTGTTTTTGATGAAGCTCTTTTCTAATTATTATTGAAATAAATTTGTTAAAGAGGAGTACAACGATGAAAAAACTTAAAGTTGCCTGTGTACAAGCTCATTCTATATATGGCGATGTAGAAAAAACACTAAAAAAAGCTTCTATCTTAATTAAAGAAGCATCAAGTAATGGTGCAGATGTGGTTGTTTTTCCAGAAGTATTTTTAGGAGGCTATCCTAGAGGTATGAACTTTGGTAATTCTGTTGGTGTTCGTACTATCAAGGGTAGAAATGACTTTGTAAAATATCATTCACAGGCAATTAAAGTACCAGGATGTCAAACAGCTAAGCTAGCTTCTTTAGCAAAACGATATGCAATTGATCTTATTATTGGTGTTTTAGAGGTTGATTCATGCAATGTTCTTGGGACTATTTATTGTAGTATGTTAATTTTTAATAATAATGGCAAGCTTATACATAAACATCGTAAAATTAAACCAACAGCCTCAGAAAGATTAATCTGGGGGGAGGGTGATATTCAAACAGTTAAAGTTGTTGAGACAAATGATACTAAAATAGGAGGGTTAATTTGTTGGGAAAATAAAATGCCATTATTACGTAATCATCTATATGAGCAGGGAGTTCAGTTATATGTTGCTCCAACAGCAGATGGAAGAGATAGCTGGATGACTAGCATGCAACATATAGCACAGGAAGGCGGATGTTTTGTTATCTCATCAAATCAATATGCAAAAATTGATGATATTTATAGTTGTGAAATACATAAACAATTATCCATATGTGAGAATGATAAAGATCAAAATGATAATTTATATTCAGGAGGTAGTTTAATATGTAATCCTGCCGGAGAGATTATTGCAGGCCCACTTAGAGGTCAAGAAGGTATTCTTTATGCAGATATCAATCCTGAGGAAATTACTAAAGCTAAATTCGATTTCGATGTTGTTGGGCATTATAGATGTGCACTAACAAAAAATAATACTTTAGAGGAAATATAAATATGCTAGGAAGCATAAATAAACCTATAGTAGCAAACTTACCTATAGATGTTAAAAGTGTTACTTTAATACAGATAGGGTTACAATTTATAGAATCAGCAAAAAATATTGAAGAAATATCATCAAAAGTACTTAATCTTATTGATAAGTATTTTGCTTGTTCATTCCTGAAAATCTCTCAGTTTTTATCATTTAAGAATAGATATAATATTGTTTTTTTACTTTATTATTTAGATGAGTCTGATAAATATAGATATATCAATATATTTGAATTATTTATTAAAATGAACTATCCAGAGATGGGCTATTGGTATGAGATTATTAATACTCCGATATCAAACATTGAAACACATTCATCTAGTCAGAAAGGTGTTATTAATGACTCTGGAATTTTTAATTTGGCAGAAAATTTAGATGGTTCAGTATACTATGGGTCTTGGGGCTCTATGAGAAAACGGATGCCTATATTAAATAAAGGTAATATTGATAACTTACCTAGACACGGTCGGCAAATACAAGAGCTTTGCATTATTAGAAGTGGTCAGAACTGGGATGCTGCAATTGATGATGAGATTATATTATATAAAGAACATTTAGAAAAAAAATTACAAATAAGTGTTAAAGGATTGCAAAATCAGAATAATAGTATTGGATGTAAATATGCAAGATTTCTTTATGATATTGATATAAATAACCTAAGGAAATATAAGAAGATTACTTTACTTAAAAGTAGTTCAGTGTATGCTTGTTTTCTAAGTTTTGAAAGTTTAGAGCAATGGGCAAAAGGGCATTCACAGCATCTAGATATTTGGAAAACATATAAACATCAACGCCAAGAAGGCTTGCTGTCTAACTTAGGTATATGGCATGAGGTGTATATCGTACCTATTGATAAATTTTCAACAAACCATATTAATTGTATTCTAGATACTAATTTTTTTTAGAATCATAAATAACAATAATACAGTTAGAATATTACATAAGTAGAATAGTTTCTCAATGTCTTTGATAAATAGCGTTTAACTGCTTTGGTATTTCTGGTATGTGACAAGTAAAAATCTACAGTATAACCATCCTTAGTTACAGCTCTGTATAGATATTTCCATTTACCTTTAACTTTTATATAGGTTTCATCTACTCTTAAAGTTTTAAAATATATTCTGCTTCTATACCAACTTAGCTTTTTCTTCAGTTCTGAAGAATATTGGATAACCCATCTATAAATTGTTGTATGATCTACATCTACTCCTCTTTCTTTAAGCATCTCTTCTAATTCTCTATAGCTTATACCGTATTTTAAATACCAACGAATTGCCCACAATATAACCTCACCAGTAAAATGTTTATATTTAAACTCACTCATAATTGTTAGATGAAATTATCGAATATAAAGATAAATTCTAAAATTAATAATTAAATTAGTCAAAGTTTGCAACAGAGCCCAAATTATCACATGTTGGTCATTGGATAAATATTTACAAGTAGTAATTATTGATAAATACAGAAATCATACATGTCATTCAGGATTATTTTTATAGTAAGATTCAATTTGAGTTAGATTATCTAATAAGATATGATGATAATGTGAATTTTTATGAACTATAGTTTTTGATGAAAATTTATTATTTTTTTTATAAAAATATTCCAGATCCAAATTATAATTGTCATCAATATACATATTATTAAATTTGACTCCCTTATCATCATCTAGCAAATATAATTCATAACATATTATAGAAAGTATATTATTTAAACTATTCATTTTTTTTATTAAATTTCTTATATCTCTGGCTCTTTTATTATGAGGATGATTAATAAAGATATTTGAAAACCTGTATTCTATATAGTTATTTAAAGATGCCAAGATATGATCTTTAAGTAATATTTCATTCTCATTCATTAGGTATATATTTGTACTTAATTTCTTTGGCACATTATTATAATAATATGTTTCTAAAAAATGTAAGAGTTGTAACAAAATGTAATTTAAATGGTTCGTAAAATGTATGAAATTAAAAAACAGAGATTTTTAAAATAGTTTTTTAGGCACTGTTGCAACTATTTAGAAATTTAAGAAATATAAGGGTTCCTAATTTTCATTAGATACAATTATGGCTATAGACATCAAATAACTCATTTATAAAATTAGCTTCAGATTTATTTCTGAATTTAGTCCAAGTATCAAACTGACCTTTCTTAAACATCCTCATCCACTCATAACCTAATTACAGCTCTGTATAGATATTTCCATTTACCTTTAACTTTTATATAGGTTTCATCTACTCTTAAAGTTTTAAAATATATTCTGCCTCTATACCAACTTAGCTTTTTCTTTAGTTCTGGAGAATATTGTATAACCCATCTATAAATTGTTGTATGATCTACATCTACTCCTCTTTCTTTAAGCATCTCTTCTAATTCTCTATAGCTTATACCGTATTTTAAATACCAACGAGTTGCCCACAATATAACTACACCTGTAAAATGTTTATACTTTAAGTCTCTCATAATTGTTAGATGAAATTATCGAATCTAAATAGAATAATAAATAAATTAGTCAACGTTTGTAACAGTACCGACTGTGTTTCTATAAATTTCTAAATAGTTGCAACAGGACTAGCAGAAGTCCTCCACGTTAGATATTTTTTTGTTACTCAATTAGTATTCACTACAGATTATTATAAAGAAAAGAAAAGTTGCAACAATTAAGAAATAATATTTCTAATATACTGTGATATGATTCGAAATGTAATCAATAACCATAAGGGGTTAAGAAATGAAAAAAATATTGTTAGCCGTGGCGATAGCTGTTGTCCCTTTTATAACTTTTGCAGACACTGACAGTTCTTCTAATACTACTGCGAATAGTGAGCAACAACAAAACTTTAATGCACACAAGGCAAAAATTAGTAAAAAAATACAGCAGAAAATTACAAGACTACAGCAAAAGTTAGACACAATACAGCAAGAAAAATCATGTATTGATAAGGCAACAACAAAAGATGCTTTGAAAGCATGTAAATCTGAAAAATATGATAAAGAAAGTAACTAACTAATATTTACAATATGTCATTAAAAAACAATGTCTAAAATATTCGAATTACTATTTTTGTAATCTTTTTAAATATATGTAAATAAATATATATATGCTAAAAATGTAAATATCAAAATGAGTTTTGTAGACTGGGCTTTAGAAAATAATATTGTAAGCGTAGCAATTTCAATTAATGGACAACTATTATTATGGATATAGCAACAAACAACAAACAATAAAAGTGGGTAAAGACACCGTTTTTGGAATAGGTAGTATTACAAAAACTTTTGCAAGTATGATAATTCTAAAACTTGAGTCAAATAAAGACTGTTGAATTAATATCCCAAATTGTTAGATATATTTTGTAAAATACAGATGTTACAGATATTAGTATT
>NZ_JAWUZH010000055.1:0-12642 GCF_036281795.1 Francisella sp. 19S2-4 | reverse complement strand
AGGCTAAGTTTTTACTAAAAATAGCAAAAATATTCCTATTCATAGAAATTGAAAGATTTATTCAACAGTCTTTAATAATATAAAATAAAAATCAATTCTAAAAATCTCATGCAAATTAAAGAAGCTCAACAAACTATAGATAAGCTTTTTAAAAACATTTCTCATCCAAGATTAGCTAGTTTTATTGCTTTAACTGAAGAAGTCGGGGAATTAGCTAATGAAATTATGCAGAAAGAAATTTATGAAGAAGCTACAGACAATGAAAAAATCAAATCAGAGCTAACTGATGTGCTAGTATGCGTTCTTGAAATTGCCAATTTATATGGCATAGATCTTGAAACAGAGTTTAATAAGAAAATTGACAGCTTGGAACCTCGTGTAAAACAATGGCAAAGTTCCAGCAAACTCCTCAAAGAAAAAAGAATAAAGCTAGACTAAATAATATCATTTTATATCTAACTATATCTTTTGTAACTTTTTTATACTACAATCTAGATGTAAGGATAAGAAAATTTTCAAATGTTTTAATTTTCATTATATTAATTTCAGTTTTTGCTTAACGTCTTAAATTGTCATTTCATATAATCCGTACATAAATTAATAGCTTTAAATAGGCTATATGAACTAACAAATAAAAATTAAAGAGAATAAAAATGGATAATAAATCACAAGGTACAGTAAAATTTTTCAATGACCAAAAAGGATTTGGTTTTATAACTCCTGAAAACGGTGGCAAAGATGTATTTGTACACATATCAAAATTAAATGGTGAAACATTAGCTGAAGGTCAGCAAGTTACTTTTGAAACTCAAGAAGGTAGAAAAGGCCCTGAAGCTATAAATATTGAGGTACTATAATGCCAAGTATTAGAGTAGATGAGCGTAAGCCTTTTGATATTAGCTTAAGAAATTTTAAGCGTGCTTGTGAAAAAGCAGGTATCAAACAAGAGCTTAGAGATAGACAACACTATGTTAAGCCAACAGAAAAAAGAAAAATTGCTAAAAGAGCAGCTGTAAAAAGAGCAAGACTTGCTCAAAGAAGAGCTTTTATTTAGCTAATAAATCTCCTTAAAATTATTTTAATCTCTTAAGTTAAATTCAAAATAAATTATGTGTAAAAACTTAGTTGATGTTTTAACTAAACTCTAATGCCTTTTATTTTATTAATGTATAAGCTTATTTATTACCCATAGAGGGCCTATCAATAAGAACTGAATATCTTTTAGAAACGATGGCTTTTTGCCCTCTAAATGATGTCCATAGAATTGTAATATCCAACCAACGATAAATATAACTATCGAAACTAGCAAAATATTTGGAATAAATATAGCCACCCCTAGCATAACTAAGCTTATAACTAACATAATACCCATATATAAATAAGATAATGAAAAATAAAAGCATAATGCTAACACTATTAGAATCAATGCTAACCAAAAGTTAATTGAATATAATATTCCAATAATTGAAAATGTAATTGCTGGAACACAAATACTGTGAATCTTTTGATTTGTAACATTTTCATGACTTAATGAATACTCATATAGCCAAGTTTGTAAATCACGTCGCATAAAACATCTCCCATTTTAAAGCAATAATACTAAGGAATTTTACATCAAAATAATATTTAAAAATAGAATACGTCTATCTTATATATTAATAAATTTTTAATAGAGATTTATCAAACAATCTTTTTTATTAAGCTTAAAAATCAATTTTTCAGCCAAATTATCTTCTTTATAAAGAACTGCTCCTAATTTCTTTACAGCTTTTTGTGAACGAAAATTTTCAATCCAAACATCAAAAAATACATTATCTACAAATTCAAAAGCATAGCTAAGCATTATTTTTTTAACTATTCTATTTAAGCCTGTTTGCCAATATTTTTTCGCATAGAATGTATATCCTATTTTTATTGATGAACCATTAAGATCATACTCATAGTACCGTGTTGACCCAACTAGCTCATCCTTATAAAAGATTAAATAACAATTCTGAGGATTATTTATACCTGTATCAAAAAACTTTCTAAAACCTTCTATTTCGCATCTTTTTTTATCATTATGCTGATCCCAAATTTCAGGATCTTTAGCCACCTCGAATAATCTATTAAAATCACTTTGATACATTATTTGAAGACTAATATCTTCATATATTAGAGGTTTATTAAAATCCATAGAACCATAACTATTCTTTAACTATTCTACTATTTAAACAAATATCATTAACGAGTTCCATAGATTCTCTTAGAGATAATAGCTTTCTTAAAAAAGATTAATGTTTATTAGAAAAAAATACTTTTTATTCTGAGATCTTTAAGAGATTAAAGACTTCTGATTAGTTTTAAACAAGTATAGTTATTATTCAACAGTCACTGATTTAGCTAAATTCCTTGGCTGATCCACATCAGTTCCTTTGATTATCGCCACATGATATGAAAGAAGCTGAAGAGGTATTGTAAACACTATTGGAGCACTAAAATCATTGCCCCCATTTAGTTCTAGCACAATACTATTATCAAAATTAACTCGATCCTTAATAACCTTATCAACAAAAAGAATTAGCTTACCGCCTCTAGCATGGACTTCTTGAAGATTAGAAAGAGTTTTATCTAATAAATTATCATTAGGCACTACTGCTACTACTGGCATATTCTTATCAACTAAAGCCAATGGACCATGCTTTAACTCACCAGATGGATAGGCTTCCGCATGAATATAAGATATTTCTTTAAGCTTTAAAGCTCCTTCTACAGCTATGGGGAAATACAACCCACGTCCTAAAAATATAGTATGCTCCTTATCAGAAAAATACTCACTTATCTCATCTATTTCTGGATCTAATTTTAGAGCACCCATTACTAAAGCTCGCGTATTCTTTAGTTCCTGCGTATATTTAGATATTTCAGTATCTGATAAGCTATTTTTAAGCTTAGCCATAGCTAGTGTAAATATAGCTAAAGCTATTAATTGAGTTGTAAACGCTTTAGTTGATGCAACTCCTATCTCAACACCTGCTTTTGTCATAAATGCAACATCCGACTCCCTTACTAGTGAGCTATTTGGTACATTACAAATACACATACTACCAGCATATCCTTGCTTTTTACTCTTTCTTAAAGACTCTAAAGTATCTGCTGTTTCACCTGATTGCGAGATACTTACAAATAATGATCCATCAACTACCACATTATCTCGGTACCTAAGCTCACTAGCTATCTCAACACTACATGGTATTTTTGCATATTTTTCTATCCAATACTTGGCTGTCATGCCAGCATTATAACTAGTACCACAAGCAACTATACAAATATGCTTAGTTTTCTCAAATAATTCTTTTGCCTTATCAAAATTTTCTAAACTGATTTGATTATCATCTTTTAGTGATGCTAAAATTGTGTTTGAAATAGCTTCAGGTTGCTCATATATTTCTTTAAGCATATAATGCTTATAGCCATCTTTTGATGCACTTGAAGACGAGTAATTATATTCTTCAACTTCAAGATTTTTAGACATTCCACAACTATCAAAGACTTTTACTTTCTCTTTAGAAACTATTGCAATATCACCCTCATCAAGATATGAGAATTTATTTGTCACAGGTAGTAAAGATAAAGCATCTGAAGATATAAAATTTTCATCAATTCCAACACCTATTACTAAAGGCGAACCAGAACGTACAGCAACAATTTCATCAGGAAACTTTTGCGATATAATTGCTAAAGCATAAGCTCCTTTTAATAAACTTATGATTCGCTTAATATTCTCTATTATAGATTCTTGATCATCCCATTCCCTATCTAACAAATGAGCAACAACTTCTGTATCTGTATCTGATTTAAATCCATAACCATCTGCTATTAATGATTTTTTAAGCTCAGAAAAGTTCTCTATCACCCCATTATGCACGATACAGAAATTCTCAGATGCATGAGGGTGAGAGTTTGCTTTTGAAGGTTTGCCATGAGTAGCCCATCTTGTATGTGCTATACCTATATTTCCTTTAAAGTCTGACAAAGAATGTACTGATTTCTCAAGCTCAATAACCTTACCAACTTCTTTACATATATCTATATTCTTTTGACTATCAATTACAGCTAAACCAGCTGAATCATAGCCTCTATATTCAAGTTTTTTTAAACCTTCAATTAAAATATTTGTAACATTTCTTGTTGAATTTGCACCAACTATTCCACACATAGCAAAACCCTACTAGTTATCTTATTTATCAGTCTTTTTTACTGGCCTTTCCCAACTATCTATATGACGTTGCCTAGCTCTTGATATAGCTAGATTATCAGCTGGAACATCCTTTGCAATTGTTGACCCAGCACCAACAGTTGCTCCTTGACCTATACTTACAGGAGCAATTAATTGCGAATCTGATCCAATAAATGCGTAATCTTCAATTATAGTTTTATGTTTATTCACTCCATCATAGTTACAAGTAATTACTCCTGCACCTATATTACAATTAGAACCTATTTCACTATCTCCAAGATAAGTTAAATGAGATGCTTTTGATCCTTTTCCAAGAACTGTTTTCTTCGCCTCAACAAAGTTACCAATGACAGCTCCTTCTTTTATGTCACAATCTGGTCTAACTCTAGCAAATGGACCGACAATAGCCCCTTGTCTTATAACAGAACCATCAACCATACTATTTGCTTTAATTTTAGCATTATCTTCAATAACACAATTTTTTAAAATACAATTTGCTCCAATAACGACATTATTACCAACTTTTACATTACCTTTAATAATAACATTTATATCAAACCAACAGTCTTTACCAACCTCTAAATGACCTCTTACATCAAACCTATTTGGATCAGCAATACTAACACCTTTAGCCATTATTCTTTCTGCTATAGTTTTTTGCCAAGTTCTCTCCAGATCGGCAAGTTGTTGTCTATCATTTACCCCTAATATTTCAAACTCGTAAAGAGGATGAGTTACATTTATTGACAAACGATCATTCTTAGCAAAAGTAACAATATCTGTTAGATAATATTCTTTTTGAGCATTATTTGCTTCTAAGTTAGGCAACCATTTTTCTAAAAGTTTTTTATGAGCACAATATATACCCGTATTTATCTCTTTTATTTGACGTTGAGTATCATTGGCATCTTTCTCTTCTACAATTTCAGATACACCACCAAATTTATCTCTCACAATCCTTCCTAAACCTTTAGGATTTTCAACAAAGGCAGTTAGTACTCCAAGATCATAGTCATGTGTAGTAGAAACTAAATTATCTAAAACTTCTGCAGATATCAACGGAACATCTCCATATAAAATTAGAACTTTCTGATCTTTTAAATATGGTAATGCTTGTAAAACAGCATGCCCTGTTCCTAATTGTTCTTGTTGGTATACAAATGTTACATTTTTATCTTTTAAAACATTCTCTATTTGTTCTTTTAAATGTCCAGTTACAACAACAATATTATCAGGATTTAATTTCTCAACAGACTTTACAACATGCTCAACAAGAGGCTTTCCTGCAAGTGTTTGCAAAACTTTTGGTTTATTAGAATTCATTCTAGAACCCTTACCTGCAGCTAAAATTACAACTGATAAACTCATAATACGACAATCTCCACGCTATTTATTTCTATAATAGTTTTCTAGTAAAACTGTAATAATTTGATAATGATCTTCTAGCATTCTAACACACATATCATTAATAATTGAACTAATAGATACCCATTTAACATTCTCTGCATCATCTGCTGCTTTAACATTTGGTAAGCTCGGCCATTTTTCAAATATAAATAGTCCCACATGACTTATTGTTCTACCTCGAACTGATCGAGATGGGTAATCAAAAACCTTCTCATGCCTTTTAGCTAGAGCTAGCTGTTCAACTGTTAAATCAATATTCGTCTCTTCAAATAGTTCTCGCATAATTCCTTGAGATATAGTTTCAGTATAGTCTAAAAACCCTCCTGGTAATGCCCAAAGATTTTTTCCAGGATGTCCATTTCTTTGTATTAAGAGAATATGGTCATTTACAATAACTAAAGCATCTACAGTCACTAAGATTGGTTTATATGGTGCGGGTTTCCATGATTTTTTATGTTCTATTACATAATTATTTTCTTGTACTAAATCATAGTAATTTTGTGTTTTCATAAAATCATCAAGAAACTTATATGTAGCCATGTTAGCATCATTGCTACACATATACTCTGATTTAATAGAGCCTTTATAAAACTCTAACCTAAAATCTGTAGCATTATAATTTTTATAATTATCAACAGGAATAAATCCCCATTCGGGAAAACTCTCTAGATAATAGCTAGAATCATCTTTCATATGCCCAACAATAGCAATCGTTTGATTTTGCTTAGCATATCTAGCAACATTATTACGTAAGGCTTCTTCCCATTTTTGCTCTTCATAGAAAAAATCTGCTAAAGGTTCTATCATAACTCTAGATAAGTCAACTCCAGAAACTTGTAAATCCTCCTTAATCATTAGCTTTCTTTGCTCAAAAGAAAAAGGATTTTTAATATTAGGAGCATTAAAAGAACTTCCAACATTTATTAAGATTTTGCTACTTTTAGAAAGAGCTACTAAAATATTATGTAAATGTCCTTTATGAAAAGGTTGGAACCTTCCTATAAAAACTGAAATATCATACATTTTACTACCTATGTATTTAATACTTGTGGTTGTGCATCACTATTATAAACTTCACTGCCGGATGGTGCAGTCATTTGAGTATAATCTTGATTTGATTGCGACTCCTGTTGCGACTGTGTCTGAGATTCTCGCATGGTCATATCATATGAGCCAGCACCAAACTTACTTTTCTTAGCAGAACCTGAGAGCCCACTCATACTTTGCTTATTATCTTTTGTAGTATCCGAAGATTTTGTTAACTCAAGTTCCGTTTGCTTAACTATTTTAAGATTAGCATCACTTGTAAGTTTAGTATTATTCAAAGCTTTTCGTATATCACTTAATAGCTTAACACTTTCACTTATATGATCTGGAGCTTCGGTTTTACCATCACTCGTAAATACAGCATTTACTTTTACTAAACTAGATAGATCATCAACTTTACGAGCTTTAATAACAAATATTAATTTCTTATGTATATCTTCAACCTTTATTACATTACCTGATAGTATCTCATCTTTTACTGATAACAACTTATAATCATTAGGTCTATCTTTAAAATATTCCTCAAGCAAGTTCAAAGTAATAGCTATCGGCTCTCTAAATACTAGTTTTAGTGCTCCTGTATCATCATAAAGAACACTAATAGAAACTTTAGCAATTTGATCATCTATAATTTTAGCCATATCAAATTTGTCAGAATAATTTGGAGGTAACATCTCTTTCTGAGCTTCAGTTACTTGAGACTTAGCGTAATTATTATCTCCCTCAGGAAGTTTCAAAGCAGGATCTATTTTATTACCATTTAATCCATCTGGTATTTTTAAAGAAGGTTCTTCTTTAACCTGAACCCTTGCATAATCATACTTTCTATTTCTAAATGGTTCACCACTTACAGTTTCTGATAGATTTTCATATGAAAAATCATTATCAACACTATTTGTCGAACAGTCTTGTAATAGAAAAGCAAAGCCTAACATTACAAATATTTTAGATATATTTTTCATTATTTTAAATTCGTATGATTGACTGATTAAGTTAGCTAAATATTATAACACAGTGATATACTAATATATAAAAGCTTTTAGTTTAAAATAACGCGAGTGTACATATGAAAGATAATTTATTTATATTTTTACAATACTTATTACCGCATGGTTTAACTTCTCGTATGGTTAGCAGACTTGCAGAGTCAAAAAATAATGCTATAAAAAACTATCTAATTAATCTAGCTATTAAAAAATTTAAAATAAATATAGATGAAGCAAAAGAAACAAACCTTGATAACTATCTATCTTTTAATGATTTCTTTATAAGAGAGTTAAAAGATGGAGTTAGACCTTTAAATACGGACTCATCTACTATCACATCTCCAGCAGATGGTGTTTTAAGTGAGTTTGGTAATATTGAAAATGGCACTATTATTCAAGCAAAAGGTAAATCCTTTACTACAGAAGCATTAATTGCAAAAAGCTCTCAAACAGATTTTACAAAATTTGCAACAATATACTTATCACCAAAAGATTATCATCGCGTACATATGCCAATAGATGGAAAATTAACAAAAATGGTTTATATCCCTGGTAAGCTTTATTCTGTAAATAAAACAACAACAAATTCAATAGATAATTTATTTGCCAAAAATGAAAGGCTAGTTTGCTATTTTGATACACAAATTGGTGAAGTTGCCGTAATTTTTGTAGGCGCTCTTTTAGTTGCCGGCATAGAAACAGTATGGCATGGTAAAGTTGCTCCTAGTTATTATAAAAGTGTTCAAATATGGAACTATGATACGAATAAATTTGATATTAAATTTAAAAAAGGTGATACTCTTGGTTGGTTTAACTTTGGATCAACTGTTATTGTTTTAATGCCAGGAGAAAAAATATCTTTTAATTTTGATAAAAACAATTCAAACATAAGAGTTAATCAAGACTTAGCTTTTATAGCTGAATAAAGATTTATATTTATCCAACAACGGCTAAAGATATTAGTCTTAGTAAGATTCTCTGATTTACACTCATTAACATAAGCTATTTCTCTATTAAGATCTGCTGTATCTTCATTCATTTTAAATCTTGGAGGCAATTTAATATCAAATCTTTTTGCCCATTTTCTAATTGTAACATGCTTAAAACCTAAAACTTTTTCAGCATCCTGATAGCTTAAACCTTCTCTTTGACACTTTAATAACATTTCTCGTGCTGAACACTTAAATTTATCTTCTACTATTTGTTCAAAGTTTCCTGAATATTGATTTGCCATAAATTGAACCTCCCTTAATTTATTATTAAAATCAAATGACTCCTCCCACATAAAAATTGTTACATCTTTAACTCACAATAACAATTTCTCATATAGCAGATTCATTGTTTTCAAAACATTTTTTCTAAAAAATTAATAATAATAAAATTTATAATTAATTTTTAAATAAATTTATAATAATATTATTAAAATATAAAAACAATAAAAATTTAAATAAATATTAATTTAAAATGTAAAATATATAAAATTTTACCTATTTTTAGCTTATTTTTATAACTAATACACTGTATCATTTCACATAAATACAAATTATAATCAATGTTAAATTAATCTATTTATAACTTATATTAACTTTTGATTAATTTTTTAAAGGCTAAAAAACTATTTCCACATTGATCATTTATATTAAGAAGAATAACTAATATAATCATACTCACATACTCACATACTCAACTATCAATTTAATAGATAATGAATATAAACCATATTTTAATAACAATATTAATGGCAGGAATACCTTTAATATTTGCTATAACAATGCATGAGGCTGCTCATGGATTAATCGCAAAATTAAGAGGCGATAACACGGCATATAAGCTTGGTAGAGTTACTTTAAACCCAGTATCACATATAGACCCTATTGGAACTATTTTAATTCCTGGGCTAATGTTACTATCATCAGCAGCTGCTGGTTTTCCTTTTATATTTGGCTGGGCTAAACCTGTACCGGTAGATTATAATAAACTAAAAAAACCTAGATTAGATATGGCTTTAGTAGCTATAGCAGGACCTTTAGCGAATTTTATAATGGCGTTACTATGGGCTATAGTTGCAAAATATGTAACTTTACATCCTTATATTCAAGGGATGGCTTTTTACGGTATAATGATAAATGTCGTATTAATGATCCTAAATTTAATACCTATTCCTCCATTAGATGGAAGCAGGATTATAACAGCCTTTCTACCACCTTCTTTAGCATATAAATACAATAGTATACAAAGGTATGGTTTTTTTATTTTACTTGTTCTAATAATTATTCCTTTTAATGGCTCAAATCTGCTATTTTATATTATGAAACCATTTATAGTCGCCATTACAAATATAATCCAGCTTATAATTTTTTAAAATTAGCGATTCTTATAAATTGGAACTAAATATACTAATAAAGTATAATTTATTTTATCCATTAAATATTTAGATTAGTATTAATGCTAAGATTATCTAACTCTTTATTACTTTTTCTTTTAATTTTCATATCATTTGATGCTTTTTCTTATGGTAAAACTCCTCCTAGAAATCCTACCATAGTATATGCGACAGCATTTATTACAGATATCCAGAATCTTGATGAAGTAAATGAGCAAATTCAAATAGATGCTATCTTAAAGCTTAAATGGAATGATCCTAGATTAGCATTTGACTCAAAACAAGAGAATATAGAATATAAGAATTATCAAGGTGATTTTCAATATGATGAAATTTTTGAAGGATGGAGACCACAAATATCTATCATAAATGAAATAGGAAGTCCCCAAATTAAATCTAGACAACTTAGAGTTTACCCAAATGGCGATGTAATATATACAGAACAAAGAACTTTGACACTAGAAACCCCAATGCAGTTGAGAAAATTTCCCTTTGATAAACAAAACCTTAGTGCTTATATTATACCATTTGGATATACTGCAAATGAAGTAAAATTAGAAGTAGACCCTAACTATAAGATAACAGTCAAAGATTATACTAGAGACCACCCTAATGTTAATATAGCTGAATGGCAACTTATAAATTTTGATTTAAAAAGTAGTACACCTATCAAACAATATTATGGTAAAGCAGATAAGATATCGATGCTTGAGTTTAATATTTCATTAGAGAGAAAGCCCGTAAATATTTTACTAAAAGTTTTAGTTCCTTTATCTTTATTAGTTCTGGCAATGTGGGCTGTTTTTTGGATGGATACAAAAGCTTTACCAGATAGACTAAATATTTCTTTTATTGGAATTCTTTCAGTTATAGCATATCAATTCCTAGTTGAAGGAGAAATGCCAGATATTGATTATTTAACCTTTACCGATGGTTTTTTATTACTATCATTTTCTATACTATTTTCTACAGTATTAGAAAGTCTAATAGTATATTGGCTTATTAAAATAAATAAAGATTCTTTAGCTAAGAATATAGATATTTTCTCACGAATTGCTTTTCCTTTAACTTATGTAATATTTATACTTATACTTTATTTTATATACTTGCACTAACTCAATAAAAGAGTAATATTAAGGTATTTAATTAAATTATTTTTAAAAATATGTTTAATAAATTTAAGAAAGCTCTAGTAATTAGCTGGTTCTTACTTATAAGCTTACAATCATATGCAGTGACAGATATAAATACAAACTCCAACAAATCTGTCAATTCAATTATTAAATCACTCCAAAAAGAAGTTACAAATCTCCAAATAGAAGCTAAAAATATAAATAATCAAGACAGTAAGGACCAACAACCATCATTTGTAATGTATAACAATGTTGTTGTTCGTCATAATTATAATGAAACTCCATTTATTAACTAGAATAACTGAAATAATAAATCTAGAGTTTATATATTCATTGAATTTCATATAAAAATGATAAGGAAAAAATTAATTAGTTTATATACTTTAGCTTAATTTACTGATCGATATTTTTGATCAATATAATATTTTCACCTTCTATCTTTTTAGAAACTAAATAATCTCCAGAAGTATTTTGGGTATTTATTGCTTCCGCTATTTCACACTCACCACTTGAGTCACAGGTAGATAAGACTTCATTATTTTTAGGATCACGTAATTCAAACTTAGCAGATCCAAACAAAGGATTTGAAGCAGTAATAAATCCAACATTATCTCCATTATTATTAACTAATGGGAAAGTTATACCATTAGAGAACATATTTGTATTACATGTAACTTCTATATTCGTACCATCATTACTATTTAAAGCACAATTACCATCCACATTACTCACTGTACCAATATGAGTACCTTTAACTTCATTTTTAATTTGAAGTGTTGTAACTGCAAAAGCTCCAACTGGACTTAATAATGATATTGTCAAGATTGTTGATATTAACTTTCTTTTCATATTAACTCTCCTTAAGATAATCTTATAAATATAACTGTTTACACAGACAGCATACTAATTACTTTATCAAAAGTAAATTAAGACTTAATAAAAAAAAATATAAAATTAATAGTATATGGTTAATAGGAGTTTTAATTTATGAATGAAAAATTAGAAGAAGTTAATGATGGAGAGCTAGTTATAAGAACATTAGCACTCCCTGAAAATACAAATGTAAATGGAGATATATTTGGAGGGTGGATATTATCCCAAATGGATCTTGGAGGCTCAATACTTGCCCACAAGATTGCTAAAGGCAAAACGGTAACAGTTGCTATTAACTCAATGGTTTTTATAAGACCAGTTGCTGTTGGAGATGTTGTTGGAGTTTATGCTAAATTAATCAACATTGGTACTACTTCTCTAAAGTTAAATATAAGAACTTATGTTATTAGAAAAAATAGTTATATGAGAGAACTAGTAACACAAGCAGAATTTACCTACGTTAAAATTGATGAAAATAATAAACCTCAAAAAATAGAACAGTAATGATTTATAAACCCCAGAAACGAAAAAGCCCCGCTTTTTAGGGCGAGGCTTTCAAATTGTGCTCTGACGTTGAGTCTTTTATATTCGAAA
>NZ_JAWUZH010000054.1:0-12797 GCF_036281795.1 Francisella sp. 19S2-4 | reverse complement strand
AAATACTAATATCTGTAACATCTGTATTTTACAAAATATATCTAACAATTTGGGATATTAATTCAACAGTCTTTTTTTTTGTTGGCATCAAATAGATTTAGCATTATTAGAAATGTCTGTATTATGGATATTCTTACTTTGGAATATTAGAGTATTTAATAATATTAGTAAAACTGCAGGATATTTGCTTATACCTTATTTTGCATGGATAAGCTTCGCTTGGATACTAAACTTTAGTTATGCTATCCTTAATTAATAATATCCCTATCTGCAACAGCTAAATGTAAATAATGTAAATGCTTATCATATTGATTAACAATATCTGCAATTACCTGATCTTTTGAATAACCCATAATATCATAATACTGTCCACCATGACTTAATAGAACTTCAACTCTATTATAAGTCCCCTCTCTTGATTGATACGCTCTTAGCATCACACTATATACAAAATCTTCACCATCTTCTATTGAGATTATTAACTGTACATGATCATAGTCTCTAATGATTTCTGCATTTATACCATTTTTTTCCATCTCATCTGCAACTTCAAGTACTTCTATCGTTACATCTTTCTGTAAAAAATCTATTGCTTGATCTTTTGATGGTTTATGGGCAATAGCCTCTAGTCTTTTTTGCCAAGATGTATTTGCTTTTACATACTGTACAACGGTTGAGTGTGTTTCTATACTTTTAACCCTTAAATAATCTAGCCTCAAAGATTTTACTAACGAAATACACATCATAAATAAAATAAACAGTAAAGGAAATGCGCTAATTATAGTCGCTGACTGTAAGGCCTCTAGACCCCCTGCTAAAATAAGTGAAATAGCAAGAAGTCCACTTAATACAAACCATGCGATTCTATGTATAGTTATAGATTGCTTTGCATTACCTGTTGCTAATATATCTATCACTAATGCTCCACTATCCGCTGATGTTACAAAAAAAGTAACTATCAAAAATACAGCTAAAATAGATAATATTGTTGAAAATGAAAAATATTGAAAGAATTTAAAAAGAGCAACAGGAATATTATTATTTGCTGCATCTATGAGACTTTGAGCATTTGTATTCATAACTATATCAATAGCTGAATTACCAAATACTGTCATCCATAAGAATGTAAATCCTGTTGGGATAAATAAAACCCCTATAGTAAACTGCCTAATTGTCCTTCCCTTAGAAACTTTAGCAATAAACATTCCCACAAAAGGAGACCATGCTATCCACCATCCCCAATAAAATAATGTCCAATCTTTTAACCATTCCTGACTCTCTTTATTATAAGCATATAAATTAAAAGTCTGATGAACTAGATTACTTAGATAATATCCTACATTTTGGACATAATCCTGTATCAGTCCTGTTGTATTACCAAGGAATAATACAAATGCTAATAAGAATAATGCTAAAACTATATTAAAATTACTCAAAACTTTAATACCTTTATCTAGGCCTAAGGCAACAGACAATGTAGCTAATGCAACAATAAATATAATATAAATTACTTGCATACTTACAGTATCAGGCAAACCTACTAAAAAGTTCATTCCTGAACTTACCTGCATAGCCCCAAAACCTAGGGATGTAGCAACACCAAATAATGTACCTAATATTGCAAAGATATCTATTGCATGCCCTATTGGTCCATATATTTTATTATCTAAGATTGGATAAAGTACTGAACGTGGTAATAATGGTAAATCATGTCTATAAGCAAAATATGCTAATGATAATCCTACTATTACATACACAGACCAAGCTTCTATACCCCAATGAAAAAAAGTTGTATTCATTGCCTGCTTGACTATTTCTAATTGATCATTCGAAACATCTGGTGGTGCTAAGAAGTGCTTCAAAGGTTCCGCAACACCATAAAACATCAAACCAATACCCATGCCTGCTGCAAAAAGCATCGCAAACCAAGATATATTATTGTATTCAGGCAAATCATGCTCCTGACCTAATTTAATATCTCCAAATCGACTAAACATTAAAATTAGACATAAGCAAACAAAAATACTCATTGCTAAAATATATGCCCAACCAAATTTATCTAAAATTAAATTCTGGATAATTGACATATAGTTAGCAAAATCTTTTGGAAATAAAATACCTAATAATGCTAGTATAGATGCCAAAATAATCGCTGGATAAAATACTGGAGCATATGCTCCTTTTTCTCTTTGCATTGATATTTATATTTTTTCTTACGTGTATATTTAACTTAACATGTCTTTGTTTATATATCAAAAATAGATATATTCATTATTTAAAGATCAATAGAAAAGACATAGAATATATGAAGTTGCTATATTTGGTTAATATTAATGAGAACTCTTACACAAAAATTATATAAAGAAATTAAAAAGCTGCACACATCTCAAGGAAGGAAAAAATCTTCTTACTATATTATAGAAGGTCTTCGATGCTGCCAAGAAGCTATTGAAAGACTTAGTCAATCAGATATACATGCAATAATAATAACTGAGAAATCAAATAATGACTTATATCCCTTAGATAAAAAATATATTGTTTCAGAGAAAGATTTTAATGAGCTATCACAAACTCAAAACCCTCAGGGAGTTTTGGTATTAGCATATAAAAAAGAATTTAAAGAACTTAACTTTGATGATGATTTTATACTAGTATTAGATAGAATCCAAGATCCAGGTAACATTGGTACAATACTTCGCACAGCAATAGCAGTTGGGCTAAAAGAAATAGTTCTTGTCAATGGAACTGTAGATCCATTTAATCCTAAAGCTATTCGTGCTGGGATGGGCGCTCAATTTAGTTTAAATTTCAGCTACTTTGATAACATTAAACAACTTAAAACTATACCAAAACTTAAAAATCATCAAGTTTGGTTAACTACCCCACACGAGGGAATTTCTTGTTATGATAAAAGTTTTAAACTTAAAAATAGTATATTAGTCTTTGGTGAAGAGGCAAATGGTATACAAGATTTCTCAATTGGTGAAAAAACTATGATTCCTACATTAAGTAATATTGAATCTTTGAATGTCGCCCAAGCAGCAACTATCTATTTATTTGAAGGTTTGAGGCAAAAACTGTTAGAATAATACTAGAGGTATTTTTAATTAAGTATAGGAGAAACTATTATGAGCAAATGTAAAACTCACAAAAATCATAACCATGAGCATAATGAGAACTGTGGCCATACAAAAATAAAACATGGTGATCATTATGACTATTTACATGATGGACATCTTCACCACAAGCATGAAAATCATTATGATGAACATACTCTAGAAGTATCAAAAGAAAATCCTGATGTCTGTAAACCTATCAAAGATGAATGTTGTGACCACGTTCATGGACCTGATTGTGGGCATGAAGCAGTACCTCATGGCGATCATACAGATTATATCGTTGATGGTAGATTACATCATCCTCATGGCGATCATTGTGATGATCATGGTCCGGTTGAAATAGTAAAAAATAACAAAAAGTAAATTTAAAATATTATCCTTTTAACTAAAAACTAAATATTTTTATCAGTACTAGATTTACAATTATCTTGATTGTAATTAATTATTAGCTTAGTTACATCATCACTAGACAAATCATCTAGAGATATAGCGTTATTTGATAGATAATCTTTGAAACTATCAATATCAAAAGATGGTATTGGGCTTTTAATAAGCTTATTAGTAAACTCTTTAAGAAGCCTATCATCAAATTTTAGAGTAGCTATTTTATATTTTAAATTTCCTATACAGTTATTAAAAACTATACTTAATACATTTGACATTCCTTCAGTGACTATTGATTTACTCATATAACCCTCTCTAATTTAGTTGGCTTATTTAATATCTAAAAACTATTAGAACAGATTTGTATTAGACTTAATACATTCACTCTTGATTATAATTCACATATATAATGCAAACAATATATGTTCCAGTAAACAGCTGTTTACTTCTTTTTAACAACGTGAATAACATTTAGAATGCCATATATTCTACTATAAAAGGTTTTAGATAAATTTAAAAAGTTACTCTTTCGCAGATAGTTTCTGTAAAAATCTCTCCGCATTAGAAAAATCCTCTAACGACTTCGAGTGAAAAAGATCAATATTAATTAAATCCTCAATTTTATCTCTCTCTGACAAATGTGCATCATTAATCATTTTTATAACAACTTCTGCACCTTCTGTAGAAGTATTTGGTAGCAATAGCCATATATCACGTAGAGACATTCTAGTAAGCATATCTGTTTTTCGTAATACATCTCTTAAGGCCTTCGATATAGAGTTAATATCTTCAATACCTATATAATCAAATATACTAATATGGATTAATGAAAACTCATATACAGGATTTCTATTTTGCATTGAGTATGTCCAGTCAACAAAACTATAAAAAAACTCTGGAACAACATAATTTATCTCATCAAATACAGGTATCGAATACTTTAATAAATTCATCTTAATATGATGCTCAGCATTATTAGTAAGAGTATATTCAATAATATTGCGCTTACGCATCTGCTCTAAAGATGTTATAGTTCCACAATTAACGCACTCAGAAACTACCTCTGGTGCAACAAATACACTTTCACATGATCTACAAGAGTAGTTCTGTGATTGCTTATGATCAGCACCAACAATTATATCTTCACTATGACATTCAGGACATCTTTTAGAAAGTAATGTATGTGTTGATTCACAGCTAGAACAATACAAAAATGACTTTATAAGCTTTTTATATTTAATAATATCTAGATTCTTAAGCTCTCTTATCCATTCATAATAATCAAAACCTTCATCTTGAGCAAATACATCTAGAATTGGATAACTATAACATGTAGCTGTAGATTTATTTCTTTGTGGAGTTAAGTTTGTAGTGGACTTTCGTGTACATAGATATACTAGAAATCGAGCTTGCCAATTATTTGCTATATTATTAATATTTTGGACAGTTTTCTCTAAGTTTTTAATTTCACTATTAACATTTTCAACAAGCTTTATTAAATCCTGTGTATCTGTAAATTTTTCTACTGTATAGTTAATGTACTCGCTAGTATTACAGAATATAGGTTTAAGATATGTATATATACTTGATCTAATTTTTTTAATAATCTCAATGAATTCAGAAGTACTTAAATCAGAATAATCTATCACAAAAGCATCAATCTGCTCAAAATCTCTAGAAATATCATTAGTTTTAAAAAATTCTATAATATTACATCCACTTAATTTTTCTCGCATTTTTGAATCTGAAGCCTCAAGTACTGCGATATTTAAATCTCTAGACATTTCTCACCGAAAATAATATACACTATAAGATAAACTTATATTTTTTACAAAAAAATGTAAACTATTATTTAGGCTTAGTTAAGAATATATCTTTTAGAGAATTTTATTTGAAATTGAGAGATTATTTAAATACCAATAAGCAACTCTTTCTAATTAGAAGCTACTATATTGTTTCGACCATGACTTTTTGCTTTATACAAACATTTATCAGCTCTATTATAAATAGTCTCTATAGTATCATTTTTTATAACTTCAGTAACTCCAGCACTTATAGTTATGGTTTTATTTTTAATTGTTTTAAGTTTTTGTTCAACTATACTTCTAAATTTTTCAGCGACTAGAGTTGCATTTTTTAGCGAAGTATTTTTTAAGATTAATGCAAATTCTTCTCCACCAATTCTAAATGCATTATCATTTTCCCTAATGTTAGATGATATTAAACTACCAAGTTCTGCAAGGACCTGATCTCCGATTAAATGCCCATAATTATCATTAATTTTTTTGAAAAAATCTATATCAAAGATAACCATGGAGAATGGCTGTTCATATTTTTTAAATATTTTTAAATTTTCTCTAATATGATCATTATATGATTTTTTATTCTTAAGCTTTGTTAGATCATCTATATATGTTTGTCTTTTAATAGTATTCATTGCATTAAATAGATCAGTATTATCAACTGTCGTCATAAGAACTTGTCTGTTATTTGGCATCAATGCTATTGATGATCTTAGTCTTTTTAGCTTGCCTGATTTAGTTACACATACTATCTCAAAATCTTCATATATAGATTTCTTAGTGACTTTATTAAATATAGTTTGATATTCTTTTAAAGATTCTTTACTCGTAAAATCAAATGTACTTTGATTTAATATCTCTTCACTAGAATATTCTAACATTTCGCAATATTTATTATTAACAAACTCATATCTTCCATCTAAACTTAATAGACTAATACCACCTAATGCTGTTTGAAACATAGCTTCCAGTTGCTCATTTTGCTCAATAATTGTTTTCTCATTTTCTTTCTGTGCAGTTATATCTCTAGCGGAAGCATAAAGAAAATCTTCATTATTGAGGTTAATAATATTTGCTGTTATAAAAGCAATATATTTGGAATTATCTTTTCTTGTATGCTCTCTCTCTACTTCTATAGGGCCCTCTTTAAGTGCTAAAATAATTTGAGAGTATTCTTCTTTAGTAATAGTCTTATCCCAATCATAAACATATAAACTCTGCATCTCACTATCTGAATATCCTAAAAGATCTTGTGCTTTTTTACTATAATCAATAAGCTTGCCTTCAAAATCCATAATAAACACACCATCAGATGCCAATTCCAAAATAGTCTTATACTTAACTCTCTCACTAGCTAATAATTTATTAGCCAAATCTACTTGGGTTGTATCTCTTTTTTGGATATTTCTTTGTGATGCAAAAAGATATTTTTCATTATTAATAACAATGCCTTTAGCATTTATTTCAACATCTATTACAGAACCATCTTTTCTTTTATGTTTTGAAATAAATATCTCAGGCTTATTAATTAAATCTGCAATTACAGAGTGAAGTTGTTTACTAGGGGCAAAAGGATCCCAATCAACTACATTTAGATCAAGCATCTCTTCTTTGTTATATCCAAGATTATTCATAAAAGATTTACTAAAAAAAACCAAATTTCCTTTTTGATCTATAATATGGATCCCATCAGGAGTATCCTCTAGCAAACATTTTAATTCTTGTTCTGAAAAATTTAGCAAACCAAAACTCTATTAAGCAAGTAGAATTATATATTATGTATTCTAACAATAATCTGTGCCAAAATCTTTTTTTCATTTAAATTTAAAAAAGATTTTTAACATCTACTTATATAAAACTAGCTAAATCTTACAATCTCTCTAATATATAAGTGCCTGCAGCTCCAACTGGTCTGGTAGGCCATGGAAAAAGTACAGTATGATTATCTGATGGCACTTGATATATAACCTCTCCATCCTCATAAGCAAGAACTGTTCCTTTCTTATATTTAGTAAAATTTCTTAAACATATAGTATTATTCAATTCAAAGGTTTCATTGTTTTTAATTACTGGTGGACAAAATTTATATTTTTCAATTTGCTGAGAACTTATTTGTCTATTTTGGTTATATTTCTCAGATACTTTAGTATATATATAGTTAGAAATATTCTCCAAATCTAATGGATTATTATCGCCTAATCCATGAGCATGTCCAAGCTCAAATACCATACCTATGATATAAGGATATTTCTTCACCATAAAAGAAACCAAAGTTCCTTTCATATTAATATCTGTAATAACTTTACCAAGACCACAAGCACATAAGATTTTCTCATGATCCAAGCAGTATGGTTGTTCTTTAACACAAATTGCAAACTGTGTTTTATCATCCTTATACTGATGGAAATATTCAGGATAAACATAGCTATGTAAATCAAGTAACATCTCTATTGAAATATTTTCAGTATCAAGTTCTTTTTTAAAATGATCTATTGCTGTAATAATATCTATCGTCCTTTTATGCTCTAAAGAATTATTTAAGCTCAATTCATCAGTATCAAAACATCTATTTAAATTAACTTCAATCTGACGTTTTCCTTGTCTAATTGCTTCTAGGTTACCTACTATAATCATTAATGGACGACTAATTGTAATATTGCCATTTATAAGATCATTAAAAAGTTTATAAACTAATTCCACTGGACCTGTCTCATCACCATGTATACCTGCTGAGACTATCATAGCTTTTTGTGAAGTTTTAGTAATAGGAAAAATAGCAACAATACCATCATTATAATATTTTATAAGGTTACCATTTTTGACTTTAATTACTTTGGGGTAATGCTTTTGAGAAAAAAAATCTATAATTTCATCCGCCATATTCATATTCTACGGCTCCTTAAACTATTTAATATAAAAATTAAATTAACTTAGCTACATCATCAATTTCAAAATCATTATATTTATCAAATATTTCAACTAGTTCTGTAGGAATCTTGGCAGGTCGGCCTTTTTGAGCATTTACCATTACCCATATAGTATCTGCTTTACATAAGAGAGTCTTATCTGACTTTCTATAGATATGGTATTTTCTAAACGTTAAGATCTTTGTCATACTCTCTACCCAAGTGATTACTACAATATCATCACCTAATAAACCTTGAGCTAAATACTCGATAGTATGCTTCTTTGCAAACCATGTTAGACCATAAGCCTCTGTAACATCAAATACTCCATTAGCTTTTACATGAGCAATTGCAATATCCTGCATCCATTGTAGATAAACAATATTATTTAAATGATTATTAGGATCAATATGCTCAGGTAAAACCTTTGTTTCATAGACAAAATATTTTAATTGGTCTTTCATTTTTCACCTAAAAAATTTACTAAATCACTATAGCCACCGATTTGTTTACCATCGATAAATATTAAAGGGGTAGTTTCTAAATTATACTTTTCTTTAAAAGCATCTGTTTCAGCTCTAGTTTTTAAAATGTGATCTTCAAAACACCAACCTTTTTCTTCGAAAAGTGCTTTTGCTTTTAAACCATATGGGCAAGTTTTTTCTGGTGTTACCATCCTGTATAGGACTATATTTTTAAATTGATTTGTCATTTTTTTATAACTCTGAATACTGTATATTTGATAATGTAAAGTATACCACCTAGAAATATAAACTCATATATAAAAAAGGGATAAGCTATGTGTACAAATGTTTTTATAAATAAAAATGAACATAAAATCGAAGCAAGATCTATGGATTTTCCAATTAATATTGCTTTTGAAAATGGTTGGGATTACGTAGGAGTTGAGAATACTACAAATGTAATAATTGATGCAGATAAAATCCCAACAAATCAACTTGCAAATTGGAAAAATAAATATGGTTATTTTGGTAGATTTGGCTTTGACAGAACTATTGCTGATGGCTTAAATACACAAGGACTATCATTTAGTGTTTTATACCTTGATATAACACAATATCCTAAATACAATCCTAAAGATACACGCCCTGTCCTTGCTATATATGATATTGGTAACTTCCTATTAGCAATGGCAAAAGATGTACCTGAGGCTCTTAAATTGGTATCTCAACATCAGCTTGTAAATAGTGCCCTCGAACTAAAACCAGGTGTTTTTGTCGAAGATATTCCGCTACATATATCACTTAGAGACTCTCTTGGTAATAGTGCTGTGATCGAATTTCTTAATGGTGAAATTTATATATACGAAAATACTAGCAATGTCTTAACCAATGCTCCTAGCTATAATTGGCATTTAGAAAATATCAAAGAATACCAATCGCTACTTAAGCCTTTTGAAAATTCTAACCCAACTTTTGCTGGTAAGTTTATAAATTATGATGAAACTGTAAAAAGCTCGCGTCCAGAGGTTGCTCAACTAATTGGTATGCCAGGAGATTTTAGCTCTACATCTCGCTTTGTGAGAGCCTATACCTTATCTGAACTTATGCTTGAACCAAAGTCAAATAGAGAGGCTATTTATCATGCTACATCTATTATAGCGAATGTTTCTGTACCACCTTATGAAAAGTCTATGACTCTTTGGACTACTGTCAAAGATCTAAAAAATCTAACCGTAGCTTATAAAGATAATGCAGCATATCAAGGAACTGGATCTATTGGTGTATATGCTATGAGTATAGATACTGGTTATGTTACTTATGATCTGAAAGCTATGAATTTCATAGATATACCACATCAAGTACAAGGTAGAGGAAAAAAACCAACTCCAAAAGAAGATATCAAAAAAATTATTGAGATGTCCAAAGTTGTAGGTTTACAAAGACAATAAAAGATAAATATCGTATTTAATTTTCTTTTTGTTTCATTTTGATAGGCATGTGATTACAAAATGGCTCTTCTGCAAGATAGCTACCGTGAATATTATAAGCTCTAGCTCTGCAGCCACCACATATCTTAATAAACTCACATGAACCACACTTACCTTCATAAGCACTAAAATTACGCATATCATGCATTACATCACTGTTTTGCCAAATATCTGCAAATGATTTTTCTTTAACATTCCCTGCACTAACAGGTAGATAACTACATGGATAGACATTACCATCAACATCTAACAAACATATACTTTGCCCAGCTATACAACCCTTACCACCACCAGTTCCAAAACTAAGAGCTCGTGAACGAACCTTTGCATTATCTTCCTTGTTACGCTCAAAACGAATACGATAGTAATGTGGTGCACACGTTGGACGCACAAGCATATCTTGCTCATCTGCTTCCATATCATAGTGCCAATTTAGAATATCTTGATAATCATCAATATCTATCAACTCTTGCATAAGCTCTTCACCTCGACCTGTCGGCACTATCATAAACAGATACCATGCTGTAGCCTCAAGAGATTTTGCTAGTTTATAAACATCTTTAATCTCATGTTGATTGCGTTTGGTAAATGATGAATTTATCAAGAATGGTATTCCATGTTTCTTAAATAGTTTTGCTGCATTTACTGTTGCTTCAAAGGCACCTTTTTGGCTACGAAAATCATCATGCGTCTCTGCTGTTGCTCCATCTATACTTAGAGATACTATACTTATGCTTGAGTTTTTAATTTTCTCACAAATCTCATCAGTGACTAATGAGCCATTGGTAGCTAAAGCCATACGTAGACCTTTACTAGCACCATATTCAGCTAGCTCAAAAATATCTGCTCGTAAAAGAGGCTCTCCTCCAGATAGTACTAGCACAGGATTAGCAAACTCGACTATATTATCAATGATTCTAAAGCCTTCCTCGGTAGAGAAATCTGGATGGCCTAGCACTTCACATTCTGAAGATGAGCGACAATGGACACACTTGAGATTACAACGCCTAGTTGTCTCCCACGCCATCCATTTAAGTTGGTGTTTCACAATATTTATCCAAATAAATAATCTAAAATTTATTAGACTTAATTATAACAAATATCTAATTAAATCAATATTACTAAAATAAGGTCTACAAATGTATAAATCACTTAGGTATTATATAAAATAAGTTTTAAATACTGATCTTATAAAAAATGAGTTTAAAGAAAATATTTTTAGTTGCTGCAATAGCTGTTTGTTGTATTAGTTTAAATAGCTGTATATTGAAACTACCTTTTCAACTTGTAGGCGATGTTATTGATGATATTACGCCTTAGAAGATATTCCTTTAAAGCCTTCTAGAGTATTTTCTAAAGCTTTTCTGAAGTTCATATATTAATAGTACATTTCCTAATAAATGAATAGATTTAAATACTCCAGATGCATTTTTATAAAAACTATCTTCTCCATAAAAAACACCTGGAATTATACTATTAAAAAAACCATTAATTGTAAGTTTCAAAGTGCAATAATCAAAGTTAAAATTCAAAGATGAATAAGTATAAAGAAAATATACAAAACATAAAAAGTTGAAGTAAATAATCCAAAATAAAGACTTTGGAACTGATGTCCCATAATTGCTTATAATTTTTTCATAGCTTAAAACAAACTTATTAGAAAAGTTTTCAACAGTTGAATTTTTAAACCAACTTAAGCTATTCCTATGACTTTCGCATTCTTTTTGATAGTAATCTATAGCTTTGATAGAATCGTTTTTTCTCTGAGCTTCATTCTTCAATATTCTAAAGGTTTCTTGATCTTCTCTAGAATTATTGCTCATATTTCCAATTGTTTCATTATATAAAGCTAAACATCCTTTATCTCTAAGGTTTATATACGCAAGATTAATTCCATTTTTAAACTCAGTTTCTCTTAATACTGCTAAATCATAAAAACTAGTATATAAAAAATTAGGGCGATAATTAAAACTCGTCTTATCAAACACGACTATATCATTGAAAGTTGCTTTATTAAATATTGCTTCTTTTTCAAAGGTAGTATTATAAAAATCTGTTGTTGCATTAAATGATGTGTTTTCAAAGAAAACTTTTTGTTTGAAAATATTTCCTTTAATTTCAACTTTTCCATTAAAAATATTATTTGAGAAATTACAATCTGCTTTTATATCTTCTACATTATTTAATGTAAAATTTTTATCTAAAATATTTCCGTGAAAAGTAATATTACTTGCACTCTTAAAAAGAGTACTACATGTAAAATCTGATAAAAAATGATTACCTTGAAAAGCTAAATTTCCTGTAAATGATACTGCACTATCTACTTCTAAACCATTAAATAAACAATCTTCAAACTTTAAATCCAGATGATTACTTGAGAGAATTATTTTACTAAAAAAACTATTTTTATAAGTAATTTGTTCAATAGCTTTTGGAGAATATTCTAACCCTAAGAAACAACAATCACTAACTATAATATTATTTTTAGAATTATCTTTTAGAATTTTATTTAAAGCATAGTAAGTATTAAATATACAGCCTATAAAACCAACAATTTGTTTGGGGCTGTCCTAGATAACTAAGTTATGTTAGGATGGTTTTGATGAGAAAAAGTAGATTAAGTTCATACAAACAA
>NZ_JAWUZH010000053.1:0-13275 GCF_036281795.1 Francisella sp. 19S2-4 | reverse complement strand
AATTAAAAACTAATATCTGTAACATCTGTATTTTACAAAATATATCTAACAATTTGGGATATTAATTCAACAGTCTTTTAAATATTATTCTGCTATTATGAACTTACAAGAAAATGAAAAGATTTTATTAGAGTTGAAACCAGCTTAGATCAAGTATTATATATTTTTTTATAATGAAGCTTTGGTATAGTTTATTTTGATTATAGCTAATTATTGTGATGTTTTTCTCAAAGTTAAATAAAACTAATATTGACAGCAATAATATGACTAATACAGCATTAGTTATTTTAATATTGTTAGTAATTTATTTTTCCTAGCATGGATATTTATTAAGAAGGCTATTAAAGGCTATAGTTATACTATAACAAAACAACGTTGTATTCTTAAATATGGTTTTTTTATATCTTAATCGTAGAGATATTCATATCACAATATAAATGATGTAAATCTTAGATCAAATATTGTAGAGAAATTATTTGGGCTGGGATCTGTATATATAAATGATATTAGTACTGCAATGAGAATAAATACAAGAGTATCTAATAATACTTGCCGAATGGAGGGGCTAACTCTTGATGAATGTGAAAAAGCAATGGATTTAATTAATAATAATATTCAGAAATATAAGAGTTTATAAAGATAGTAAAAAATACGTATCTAATTTTTGACTTAGACTAGAAGATATTTAACTGGAGTATCAGGACATTCTGATAATCCACATTCAAAAAATGTCGATGCGACATTTGCAAAAATAACTAGTATGAAAATTAAAAAAATTATATGTGTGATAAATCTAATTTTCTTATTCTTTGCTTCAGATATCTCCTGAGGCTCTTGGCGGATTTCATATTGCTTTGGATAAGATAAAACAATAGCTATATAGATGATAGCCACCATAGATATTACAAATACCCAACTATACATATGCATGCCTAAGATTTTTGAGCCAAAACCAACAGGATCTGTAATATGCAAAGCAATCTGTCTAAGAGATACAAATGCAGTGAATACAGCTGCTAATAGTGATAAAGCATAATGGCTTGGACGCACATGAAAACGCATGTTAAGTAAGAATCCAAATCCGATTGCTAATAATCCAAGTCTTTGCAAAAGACATAATGGACATGGTAGTTCGCCCATAACAAATTGAAAGAAAAAAGCTACTATTATAACTATAGCAATACCTGTTGCTTCAATAGCGCTCACGGTTTTAACTAAATCTTTTGGTGATATTTCTTTCATAATATATCTCCTTTTCTATAGGTATATTAATAGTTGTTCGGTTGCATGATACAAAAATACTAAGCTTGCAACAACTAGGAATATGATAAAAACTATTATTCCATAACGACGATTAAACCAAGCAGTTACTATCGATATTAGAAGCATAATTAAACTTATTAATATTCCTGGCATGATTTTCTCCTTATATTAGTGCTATTACACACCTTAATCATAGCAGGTAGTAAGCTTATTTTATATATTCTTATAGATTTAGATAAGAAATATTAAATAGAAAACGAAATTTGAAGAAGTTGTAAGTTTATTTATTGTAATATTGGAGCTGCTTGCATTGCTTGGTTAGCAGATTCTTGAATAACTGAACAGCTACCAAATCCGCATTCGTGATAAGCTATTCCGATGCTTATAATTGCTAATATAACAAATATTGCAAAAATAATATGAGTAATAATACGAATTGCTTTATTATCATGCTCTGATACTTCTTTAGATGTTTTCTCATGAAGGTCATATTGTTCAGAGAAAGACATTACTATAGCAATATAAATTATATAAATAATAGATACTATGAATACCCAACTATACATATGTACTCCAAAAAGTCTTGGACCTATACCAATTGGATCAAGCATATGTATACTTATTATCTTTAGAGAAACAAGTAATGTAAAAACAGATGCTAATAGCGATAAAGCATAATGGCTTGGACGGATATGGAAATGTGTATTAAGTAAAAATCCAAATCCCATAGCAAGTAACCCTAGTCTTTGTAGTAGAATTAGGGAAATAGGCTTAACCATATTATGCATGCTAAACTGGAAGTAGAAGTCTATAATAATAATTACAGTTATACCAATAACTTCTAGAGCACTTAAAATTTTCATATAATCTTCAACATTAGATCTTGTCATGATTAGCTCCTGTTATAAGTATATTGACAATTGTTCAGTTGCATGATGCAAAAATACTAAGCTTGCAACAACTAGGAATATGATGAAAATCACTACTCCTTTACGACGATTAAACCAAGCTGTTATTACTGAAAGTAGTAACAGTATAAAACTAATTAATATACCTGGCATAGTATCCTCTCCTATGATAAATTTCACGTTATATGATAACATAAGTTATCGAATTATTTTACTATATATTCTAGAGGTTTTTTTTTTAATAAAAAGTATATTTCATACCACTATCTAAAATCATTATAAGAATATTATAAGAATTGTCCTTTGGAATAAGATTTAATAATTTTTCAGCAATAAAATAATTAGCGCCACTACTATGTCCGGCATATATTCCTTGATCATTAGCTAGTTTTAAGCATCCATTTATAGCTTGTTCATCAGTAAACTGAATTATTTCATCAATATAATTTAAATCCATAGATTTACAAAAAACTGGATTTCCTGGACCTTCAACTTTATAACTATATACATTTTGAGGATTAGGTTCACCATTATAAAAAATATCATAATAAACAGAACCTTTAGGGTCAGGCATAATAACTTTAGCTTTTGGATATACCTCTTTTATTTTTTTTGCACATCCTGTGATTGTTCCTCCAGAACCTCCTACTGTGATAAAATAGTCAATATCAATATTTTTATCTAGAAAATAATCTATTATTTCTTGACCTGTAGTTTCATAATGACATTCAGTATTTAGTTTATTATCATACTGATTTATTAAAATACCATTTTTTTTATTCGCTATTAATTTTGCTTTATTAACATAAAATTCAGGATCTTGATGATTTGAAGTATTTTTGCATATTGTTAAATCTGCTCCAAAACTTTCTATCATAGATCTTTTCATTAATCCTGTCTTCTTAGGGCAAGTTATATGTACAGGATGATTATATAGTTTTCCAATAGCTGCTAATGAAGTTCCCATATTACCAGAGCTTGCTTCAACAATAGTTTGTTTGGGTTGTATTTCTTGACGTTCAATAAGTTTTTCTAATATATATTTTGCTACTCTATCTTTGATACTTCCTGTAGGATTTAGCCATTCACATTTTGCAAAAATATTATGTGAGGGATTTATATTTTTTAGTTTGATTATAGGAGTATTGCCAATTAACGATAACATTTCTTTTTAAGATAATTTTAAAATAATTCTATTTTAACAAAATATCTACAATATGTTTATTTAATATTTAGGAACTACTTTCATGGAGTATGACTTTACTTGATGAAATGATAATGCTCCTGCATCAACATTCGTAAAGACAAATAAAAATATATTAAAGGAAAATATAATTTTTGATATTTTTTTCATAAATAATTAGCTCCTCTTAGTTAAATTATTCGAAATGTTTCCAACTAAATCTCCATTCATAATAGATACACTTCTTATTGGTTGTCCTTTTTCTAAATTGATGTCATTAAGGCTTATATAAGTTCTATTTCCTATTAATGTGTCAACTATATATAATTTATTTTCCGATAATGAAATTACTGATTTCCATTGTGTAGGCCATTTGTCTTCTAAACTAGGACTATTAAGATTCTCATTTCTATAGCCTTTTATAAATGGTACTGATACAGAATCTATAGCTGAGAACATATAGTTGACAGCTTGATCTGGAGATATTGCTTCCGGAAGATTTTCACTAATATAATTGGTTCTTACAAATCTATATCCAGAATTTGCCCCTCCAGGTAATTTATCTATATTATAGAATCCTAGCTTTTTTGCTTTGTCTAAAATCTTTTGTTGCTGCTCATAATTTGGCTCATTGCTAATAGCATTAATATTTCTATATATTTTCAGCTTTCCATTTACATATTCAATAAGAGCACTATCTCCTGTTTTATCTTCGATCATATAGTGAATAGGGATATAAACTTTCTTATTATTAATTTTTACTGGAGGAACATATATTTGATATTTATTGAGGTTCTCAATTACTTCTTTAACAGAAGAAAAATTTCCTAAAACATATCTAACCCAAAATAGTCCATTAATGCCAGGTTTAGAAATATTTCTTTGAGGTTGTATTGTATCTCCTAAATATAAAAGATGTGCAGCTAAGCCTTTCTCATTAATACCTTCACCAGTTAAATTATTAATATTTGTTTCATCAACAGAAATATAGCCATATTTATTTATCCAAGATAAAGAATTTTTTGATAAGCCTCCATTTTCTTTTATACCTCTAGGATAAACAGTTAGAGTTGGTTTTAAATCTATAAAGATATCTATAGTTCTTGCTGTATAAATTCCTAAATTATTTCCAAAATTATGATTTAATTCTGAGCAAGCATTAGCATTGTGTGAAATTCCTAATAATATTATGCTAAATATTAATATATGAATTAATTTTTTCATTTCTACCTTTATGATTTTGAACTTAATGTATTAGTATATTTGTAGTACTATTAATTTGTCTGTAGTAAAAAATGCATAGCTCTTATGCATAAATGGGATCAAATATGAATTATGATGATATCTTTTTATTTATAAAGCTTATAAATATAGGTACTTTTACTAAATTAGCAGAATCATTAAGGCTTTCTCAAAGTACAGTTTCTCGTAGAATCCAAAATCTTGAAGAGGAATTAAATACAAAACTCATAAAAAGAAATTCAAGAGGTTTGGTTGAGATGACTCCTGAAGGAGCTGACTTATATAAGAAATTTAGCAAAATAGAAACAGATGCGAGCAACACACTTCAGGTATTACTAAATAGTTCAAAAGAAATCCAGGGCGAATTGCGTATAGGGCTTCCGAAATTGTTCTTTGATAATATTATCATAAGTAAGTTAGATAATTTCTATGCTCGTTACCCAAAAGTTAAACTTATATTTTCATATATATCTGGTACAGTTGATTTAATCAAAAGTAATTTAGATATAGCAATTTCTATTGAAAAACCTATTGTACAAAATTGTACGGTAAAAACTCTAATAACGGCGAAAAATAAACTATATGCTTCTAAAAATTATATTGAAAAAAATGGCATGCCTACTAATGTGGAGGATTTATCTTATCATGATGTAATTGGGTTTATAAATAGCAATGAATATAAAGAAAATATAGTAGCTTTCTCAGAAGAGGATAATTCTGAAAAAATTATCATGATAAATTCTAATTTATTTTTGAACAATGTTATGTGTGATATAAGTTTTGCAAAGAAATGTAATAAAATTGTTAATACATTGGATATATTTTCTGGTGATACAGAAGAAATTATACCTATATTAAATAAGTATTATTTTGGACAAACAGACTTCTACTTGATAAGAGGTTTAGGTGTCCGTAATAATTTAGAACAAGAATTTGTTAAGTTCATACAAATGTGTTTATATGATTAGTCTTCTATAAAAAAAATCATCAATAAAACTAATAATATATATAAAAACAATAAGTTTCACTTAGGTATTAATCAATGAGAAAATATTAGCAAATATTATTTAAATCATAAGCATAGTGGCGTTTGTATGAAACTATTATTATTCATCGCATTAGTATTTATAATTCCATTTTCGTATGCAACTACAAGAGGATGTAGTCAGCGAGATAATAGTATAAACGGGGTGAGCTTTTTAGATGAGCAACAGATTAGCCCTATTTGTGCTAAAAGAAAAATTATGGAAGATAGAATAGCTATAGCAGGGAAATCTAATTATAAATAGTTTATTTTCCTATACAAAAGCTTGAGAATATCTCTCCTAATAAATCATCAGAACTAAATTCACCAGTTATAGTATTTAAGTATTCTTGAACTATTAAAAGCTCTTCTGCAAGTAGTTCGCCATTACCAAGATTTAGCTGCTCTTTTGCCAAAGTTATATGTTCAAAAGATTTATTTATAGCTGTTACATGTCTTTCACGAGCTGTATAAATACTTTCATTCTGATTTGTATAACCTACTTTTTTAAGTATATGATCCTTTAGCTTATCTATACCGATATTATTTTCTGCTGAAATATATATATGGTTATCTTGGTTTTTAGGAGTGTCACTTAGCAGATCTATTTTATTGTGAACATATGTAATATCAATATTTTTAGGTATTTGATCATAAAATTCAGGAATGATCTCTTTAATATCGCTAAATTTAACATTACTATTCGTATAATCATCGGTTACAAAAAGAATTTGATCAGCTTCTTGAATCTTTGCAATAGCTCTTTTGATACCTTCACTTTCTATAATATCATTACTGCAACGTAAGCCAGCAGTATCAATTATATGCATTGGTACACCATTGATTTGAATATGCTCTTTAACAATATCCCTAGTTGTACCTGCAATCGATGTTACAATTGCTGACTCTTTACCAGCTAAGGCATTCAATAGACTAGACTTACCAGCATTAGGTTTACCTACTAGTATTAAGGTTATTCCTTCAGATAAGATAACACCTTGTTTACAACTATTTCTTACATCTAATATAGTTTGATATATTTGTTCTAAACTAGTATGTATTTTTTTATCTTCTAAAAAATTTATTTCCTCTTCTGGAAAATCTATAGAAGCTTCAACATACATTCTTAAGTAAATTAGTTTTTCTAAAAGATTATTTATCTCTTTAGAAAAATCACCTTGTAATGACTTGGCAGCTGATTTAGCAGCTATTTCTGAAGATGCATTTATAATATCTGCAACTGCTTCTGCTTGAGCTAAATCAAGCTTATTGTTTAAGAATGCTCTTTCAGTAAACTCTCCAGCTTTAGCCATTCTTGCTCCGGAATTTAAAGCGGCTTTTATAATTAAATTAAGGACAAATGGATTGCCATGTGCTTGAATCTCTATAACATCTTCACCAGTATATGAAAAAGGAGCATTAAAATATATTGCTATACCATTATCAATAGCTTCTTTATTGTCATAAATAGTACAAAATGTAGCGTAACGAGGTTTTAAGTGTTTACGCGTAAGCTTTTGAGATATTTCTAATGCATCTGAACCTGATATTCTGACGATACCAATACCACCATTACCTTGAGGAGTTGCGATTGCAACAATAGTATCTTTTGTGTACATTTTTTATTTTAATTTATCGTTTGAGTTGAAATTACTAGAGGAATCATCATCTTGATCAATAATTCGGCCTTTTTTACGGCCACCTTTTCTAAAGAAGTCTGCATTTTCTTTCATTATTTTTCTTCTTAAAATAAATGATGATATCATCAGAAAAATTATTAAAAAAACAAATATTGGGGCAAAAACTATAAAAGATATTACAGCAACTGCGATTAAGCCTAGTGATGTTAAAATTTGTTTCACATTGTTGTTCATTTCTTTTCTTTATAATATTTAGCTTGTATAATGTAAGTATATCACTTTAGTGGTTATTATAAATAGGGCTCAAAGTTTATTAGATGATAAATTAAAGAGTCCGGTGTTCAAAAACTGGAGGTTTATGTATGAATATTCAAATTACTGGTAGGCACGTAGAAGTTACTGATGCGATCAAAGGTTATGTTGATGAGAAAATAGGGAAAGTAGAGCATTATTTTGATCATATAACATCTACTAAAGTTATCTTAGCTGTTGAAAAGGAACAGCAAGTTGCAGAAGCTATAATAACTGTACCTGGTAGTGAATTTGTAGCAAAAGCTGAAGATAAGGACCTTTATGCCGCTATTGATATGTTGGAAGATAAGTTAGCTCGTCAGCTTAAAAAACATAAAAATAAAATGAGATGTAACCATAGTACTGGTCATAGTGAATAGTCATTCATATTCAAACTTTATTTAATCTAATTTATGAATTTAAAAGCTCTTATCGATAAAAAAAATATTATCTTAAATCTAAATATCGAGTCTAAAAAGCGTTTGATGGAATTTATTGCCAATAGGCTTGCTGTATCTTATCCTGAGGTTGATGAAGATTTAGTGCTAAGCAGTATTTATCGAAGAGAAAGAATAGGTAGTACTTATATTGGTAAAAATATTTATATTCCTCATTGTAGAGTTGAGAATCTAAGTACTACTAAAATAATTATAGTGACTCTTAAAAATGCTTACCATGATGACTCTATTGATGAAGATATAAAAATAGCAGTAGGTGTGTTCTTTCCAGATAATATTTCTGAAATTCATATAGAGTTACTAAAACAATTAGCATCATTTTTAAAATCAGATAAAACACAAAAATATTTTGAACAAGTTAAAACAGCTGACGATTTATATAAATTAATTACTAGTACATATAATGGATAAATTATTAGGGAATATAAGGATAGTACTTGTTGAGCCATCCCATAGTGGTAATGTTGGCTCTACTGCTAGAGCAATGCTTAATATGGGATTAACAAACTTATGGTTAGTCAATCCAAAAAAAGGCATAGATGATGAGGCTATTGCGTTATCTTGTCATGCGACAGACGTTGTTAAAAAAGCAAAAATAGTTAATTCATTGGATGAAGCTTTGGATGGTATTGATTATGTAGTTGGGACAAGTGCAAGAGTGCGAAGAGTCTCATTACCTATAGAACCAATCTCAAAAGTTGCTACAAATATTATTGATAAAATTCAAAAATCTGATGAAAAAATAGCAATATTATTTGGTCGTGAAAGAACAGGTCTTTTAAATGAAGAGCTTTTAATGAGTAATGTTCATGCATATATTCCTTCGAATGAAGGTTATACATCACTAAATTTAGCTCAAGCAGTCCAATTGGTTGCTTATGAAATACATAAGCAAATTATTGAAATTACAGATGCTAAAAGTGTTCCTGAATATAATCATTTACACAAAAAAGCTTCTACAAAAGAGTTACAAGGTCTTTATCAACATTTTGAAAATAATATGATAGCGTCTGGTTTTTTAGATAAAGATAAGCCAGGACATGTTATGGATAAGTTAAAAAGACTTTTCCAAAGAAGTGAGCTTGAGAGTCAAGAAGTGAATATTTTAAGGGGTTTTTTAAGCTCTTTAGATACTAGTATTAAGGACAAGTAATTTTATATGATTATTTTAGGTATAGATGAAGCTGGAAGAGGTCCTCTTTCAGGTCCAGTAGTTGCTGCTGGAGTTATATTAGATAAAAATAATGCTATTGAAGGTCTTAATGATTCTAAAAAACTCAGTGATAAAAAGCGTGAATTACTATATAAAGAGATTATTTTAAAAGCAAAAGGTTATTCAATAGTGGAGATCTCACCTAAAGAGATAGATGATTTAAATATATTACAGGCGACATTAAAAGCTATGAAACAAGTTGCTGATAATTTAATAGGGCTATTTGATAAAGTATTGGTTGATGGTAATAAGCTACCGCAATGGAACTATAACTCAGAAGCAATAGTTAAAGGCGACTCTAAGATCTTAGAAATATCAGCAGCTTCAATATTGGCAAAAGTACATAGGGATAGAATATGTCTAAAACACGATAAACTTTATCCAGAATATGGTTTTGCTAAGCACAAAGGCTATCCAACAAAAGATCATCTAGAGAACATAAAGCAATATGGTGTTTTAGACATTCATAGAAAAAGCTATAAGCCAGTTGCTAATTTGTTGAAGATAGATTAAAAAATATGAAAATGTCATCAGATAGTAAAAATATTAATTTAAGAAAAGCTAATCAGCATGATGTGGGTTTTATTGTAAGTTTAGAAAATGATGCTGATGATAACTTGTATATTGGTAAATGGGAATATAATACCCACTTATCAGCATTAGATAATAAGGATATAGCATATTTTATAATTCAAGATCATTTATCTAAAGTTGGGTATGTGATACTTACTGATCTATCAAATGAGCATAACTCTGTTCATATTAAGCGAATTGCTATTTGTGCATCTAGTAAGGGAAAAGGTTATGGTAAGAAAGCCTTTGAAATTATATTAGCTTGGATTTTTCAAAATACACAAGCTCATAGAGTATGGTTAGATGTCAAAGATTATAATTCTAGAGCTATTCATATATATAAATCTAAGGGATTTATTATAGAAGGCACTTTAAGAGATTATGAATTTAATGCTATTAAAAATGAATATGAATCATTCCATATAATGCCTATTCTTAGAGAAGAGTATGAGAGAAGTTTAAATAAAAATATGTTTTAGATTTTAATCTAAAGTAAGAATGTTATCAGTATTTGATTCGCCAACTTTTTTAGGGTTAGCTGTTTCATCATCCTCGCCTTCATTTACATTAATTCCATAACCAAACTCACGAGCATATATCCCTTGTTCTGTTTCTTTAGAAAATACTTCTAAAACAGCTTCCATAGGAATATTTACAGACATAGGTTCACCATCAAAAGTAGCTTCAAAAGTTATATGGTTATCATCTATATCTAGATTTTGTACTGCTTGTGGAGATAAATCTAATAATATTTTTTTATCTTCATCTATATAGTTTTTAGGGACTACTACATCTTCATAGTCTGTATCTATAAGTACATATGGAGTAAAACCATGATCGACTAACCAATTGTACGTTGCCTTAACTATATAAGCTCTAAGCATAGCCATATTAAGCTCCTTCACCTTTAATAGTTTTAATAAAATTAGGTTCACTAAGTAAGTCTTTTATTTCCTTGATAATATTCTTATCTTTTGTTGGAATTGAAATTTTCATCTTAATGAAATAATAAAAAACAAAAGTTATTATAAGAGTTAAAACGTTAATGTTTTGAGCATCTGGATTACTCTCAGCATTTAATTCTCTTTCGCTAACGATTGTTCTATATGTACTAATCAAATTCTTCTGCATCATTTTTTTTATTTGTTCAGCTTCTTTTTCACTTATGTAAGGATCTTGAAGCCTAGTGATGTTTTGTAAGAATGTTTTATTAACGTGTTCTAATAAAATTCTCGCATTTGCTCGCTGTTTTGGAAAAACAGGAAACATAGGAGGGAAAGGGTATAAGTCTTCAATGGCTTCAATAACCACATTAAGCCTATATACAGCAAAGTCATCTGTAGTTAATGTGGGAATATTACCATTAGGTGTAATAATATTTAATTCTTCTAAATGTTTTGAATTATCTTGATCTGAAACATCTATGATTTTGGCATTAGCACCTTTGATAGATAGTATCATACGGACTATGTCGCTATAGATATCATCCTTTTTTGTGTATAAAACCAAGGTTTTATCCTCCTAGTGATAAAATAAAAAGAATAATAAAAGAGTGTAATATAATAAAGATATATTAACGCTTAGAGAACTGTCTTCTTCTACGAGCTTTTCTAAGACCAAATTTCTTACGTTCAACTTTACGTGAATCACGAGTAACGAAACCTGCTTCACGAAGAGCTGGCTTAAGATCTTCATCAAATTCGATAAGAGCTCTAGTAACACCAAGACGGATAGCACCAGCTTGACCAGTAGTTCCACCACCTTTTACAGTTACTTTAAAATCAAAGTTATCTGTATTGTTTGTAAGTTCTAAAGGTTGCTTAACAACCATGCAATCTGTTTCACGACATAGGTATTGCTCTAATGGAAGACCATTAACGATGAATTGACCAGTACCTTTTTTCATAAATACACGAGCTACAGAACTTTTACGACGACCTGTACCATAATTATATTCTGACATTTTTACCATCCTTTATTAAATATTGTGAGCTTGAGGTTGTTGAGCTGTATGTGGGTGATTTTCACCTGCATAAACTTTTAACTTTTTGAACATTGCACGACCTAGAGGAGTTCTAGGAAGCATACCTTTCACAGCTTTTTCAATAGCTCTTTCTGGATGAGTTGCTATTAGCTTCTCAAAAGATACTGATTTGATACCGCCAATATAGCCTGTGTGGTGGTGGTAGATTTTACCTTTTCTTTTGTTACCAGTTACAGTTACTTTCTCAGCATTAACGATAACAACATAGTCACCAGTATCCATATGAGGAGTATATTCTGGCTTGTTTTTACCTCTTAGGATCATTGCTACTTCTGTAGCTAGACGACCTAAAGTTTTATCTGTAGCATCAATCAAAAGCCATTCTCTTTTGATATTTGATGGTTTTGCAGTAAACGTTTTCATCTTTTTTCCTTTATTTATTGTTGTCAATTACTCAGTTTTTGCAAAAAATTCTTAACTTTGTGAGTAAATATAGCTCACCTTACTTTAAAAATTTAAGCAGTCTATATAATACATTTTCTATGGTAAATAAGCAAACTATTTATTATTTTTGTTTTACTTACCTTCTTCCATCTTACTAATAGTTTCATGACTAAAGTTGTCAATAGTCGCTTTTTGATATTCCTTAGTATCTGGGAGTATGAATTGGAAATTATTTATTTTTTCTATTTGAATGTTAACTTGTGCTGATTCAAAACTATAAACATGATAAACATGAGAATGATCTTTTGTTATGAAATGAAAATGAAAACCAGGTACAGCAATACTAGCTAAATATTTAGGACTATAAATTCCTATAAGTGTACCATCAACATTTTCTAGGTCATGAAACTTTTGATTTTTAGCTATCCACTCGCTTAATGTATATCCTTTTTTAGCTGGTGGAATTGTTCTAGCATGAATTTTTGAGAATTTACCACTGATTTTTATTATATAAAAATAATTATCACCATATAATTTATGTTTGATAATAGATGTTATTTCTGGAATTGTTAGATTATTGTAGGATGAGTTTATTTGTGGTTTTGAAAAACTAAATACATCCGCAAATGGTACAGTTATATTTTCATTGAGAGGAACCGCTTTACCACTAATATCACTAAGATAGGCTTTATCTTTAAATATGATCATTTCACCTTTGGCTCCGGCTATAGTCCCAAGCCCATACTGTCCTTTGCTTTCTAAGTCTTTTAGAGAAGTATTGCTAGAGTATATTCCACTAGTTAATGATGTTATAGTTCCTGCTTGATAGATAGTGTTTGAAGCAAATAAGTAGCTTGAAGTTATTAGTAAGGTTATTATTAAGAGTATTATTTTTCTCATAAGATTTCCTCTTTCTTCTTTAATTGAACCGTTTAATTTCATATTTTTAAAATATGGTTTCAGTTCTTTATATACTTAAAAAGACTGTTGAATAAATCTTTCAATTTCTATGAATAGGAATATTTTTGCTATTTTTAGTAAAAACTTAGCCT
>NZ_JAWUZH010000052.1:0-13375 GCF_036281795.1 Francisella sp. 19S2-4 | reverse complement strand
AAATACTAATATCTGTAACATCTGTATTTTACAAAATATATCTAACAATTTGGGATATTAATTCAACAGTCTTTAGTATAGTAAAACACTCTGACAATGCTGAGAGTTTTATGATTAAACTATTAAGATACTACCAACAGCAAGATCCTGCTGCACCAAGCATTCTTGAAATAATATTTGCATATCCTGGACTACATGCCATATTACTACATAGACCTGCGAACCTATTATGGCGTTGTAAATTAAAGTTCTTGGGTAGACTACTATCGCATATTTCTCGTTTTCTCACAGGAATTGAAATACATCCAGGCGCAACAATAGGTTCTTATTGCTTTATTGATCATGGTATGGGTATTGTAATCGGTGAAACCGCTATAGTAGGAAACTATGTGTCGCTATATCATGGTGTAACATTAGGATCATCTGGAAATCCAAAACTAAGACACACAAAACGCCATCCAACGATTGAAGATCAAGTAATAATTGGAGCTGGTGCTAAAATTCTAGGCAATATAACAATTGGAAAACACTGCAGAATATCCCCAAATAGCGTAATACTGGAAAGTATGGATCCATATAGTACCGCACTACCCACACAACCCAAAATAACCCTTCAAACTACTTCAAAATAAATTATGCCAGCAATAAAACAAAAAATATTTTTCAGCAAATATAAAAAAAGCCACTCAATGGTGGCTTTTTAAATTTGGCATCCCGTAGGGGATTCGAACCCCTGTTGCCGCCGTGAAAGGGCGGTGTCCTAGGCCTCTAGACGAACGGGACATAAGACTTTGAACCACTGTTTCCAGCGATATGAGAGGTATTATAATGACTTTTACAACTTAGTCAAGGTTTTTATAAAAAATAATTAATATTTTTCACTCTTTTTAAAAGATTTTTTATAATATGCTGTTTGCATAAGTTTTTTGCTTCAACAAAAAGTAATAACAAACCAACATTACAACAAAAAATATTAGAATTGAAAGTGCTGAGCTTAAATCATTTACTTCTTGAAAATATGCGCCAATTACTATCAGTATCATATAAAGAAATACACTCCATGAAGAAGCAAATGCCTTTTTAATTCCTTTAGCTGAACGATAATAACTCACAGCATAAACTACAAATAAGATAATATGTATTATTAATGAAAATACTACTGCCTTAAGACCAGACTGTATTATTAAATATGAAACTAACAAATATACAAATCCACTTAATATACGTCCACAAGGAACATGAAATATATCCGTAGCTTTCTTCATTTCAGTATTTAACTTAACATATGCAATAGGTATCGCTACGCAAGTCAAAAGTTGAAAAACTGCGACAACAATCATTAGTTGCTGCCAACTTCTAAAAAATAAAACAATACCTATACATATAAGTAAGCCAAAAACTAATGATCTTCTAGAAAGATTAAACTGCTCATGCATCTTTGCAAAGAATGCTGGCATTTGCTTATCTTGAGCCATCCCTGTAAATATTCTACCTGCAGACCCTGCATAAACTGTAGCTGTCCCAGATGGGCTTATTGCAGCATCTATGTATAAACATATTGCAAATACATTTAAGTTAAGAAGCAACATCAATTGTGCTAATGGAGACGTAAAGTTCAACTGATGCCAACCATGAGCTAATAGATGACTAGGTAATGCTCCAATAAAAGCAACTTGCAATAATAAATAGATAACCAAACATATAACTATACACCCCGTTAATGCTAGAGGGATATTACGCTTTGGATTTTTGATTTCTGAACAAAATGTTGCGATAGTTCCAAATCCATAGAATGAATAAAAAATACCGCATGTAACAACCGCAGAGAAGACAGCCCCATAGCCATAAGGATTAAAACTATCATGATATGCCACAAAATTATGTTTATTAAATGAAGTATAAAGCAGAATTAATCCAGTAAGAACAGGTACTCCAATTTTAAATATAGTCATAAAATTAGTGAACTTAGTAAGCGTCTTGACACCCCAATAGTTAATCAAACCATAAATAAATATTAAAACAACTACACATAAAACACCTATATAAGTAAGATCATGGTTAGCAAAAATATAAGGTTCAATTTTTGGATAAGCTGTACTTAAATACTGAATCGTTGCCTGTGCTTCTGATGGTATTGTTAAAAGTAACCCAACCCAATTTGAAATTGCTACCACAAAACCCATATCTGGATTATGACTGATAGTTAGCAATCTACCAAAAAGTCCACGTACGGGCTTAAATGAAGCAACCTCACCAAGTAGCAAAGAGAGTATCAAAACCATCCCAGCACCAATTAACCAAGATATAAGAGATGCTGAACCAGCTTGTTTTGAAGCATAATAAGCTGCAAATAACCAACCACTTCCAATAATACAACCAACCCCGATAGCTATCGCAGAAAAAAGTCCTGGACCACTATTTATACTTTTATTTTCCATAATTTTTTAGTGTTTCTGTAAAATAATAGATTTTTACAGTCTAACAAAAAATATATTCAACTAAATAACTTGCTACAGCAAAATTGAAAATATAAGGATAACTATTAGTTGTTATTAACAGGTGATAATTTACTGATTAGTATACTAATTATTAGCGATAGTATTTATTGCTTTAGACACTCTTGAGATGACTTTTTCTTTACCTAATAATTTCAATGTAATCCCAATATCTGGAGATTGTCCAGAGCCTGTAATAGCGACCCTTAAAGGCATACCTACTTTGCCCATACCTACCTCACATTGTTCTGCTGTACTACCAACAACATGATGTAATGCTTCTGAATCTTGCCACTGCTCAGCACTTAGTGCTTCAAACTTTTCTAGAGCAACTTTTAATATATCGCCAGTAGCTGCTTTAAAATGTTTCTTGACTGCATTTTCATCATATTGAATATTATCATTATAAAAATAGCTAGACTTCTCAGCAAGCTCAACTAAAGTATCAACTTTCTCTGCCATTACAGCAACAAGCTCTTGTAAGTCTGGACCATTATTAATATCTAAATTGGCTTTTGCAAAATGATACTCAACTTCTGAATGAATATCTTCAAATCTAGACTCTTTGATATAATGCTTATTTATCCATTTAAGTTTCTCAAAATCAAATCTTGATGGCGATGCGCTAATATGATCTAAGTTAAATGTATTTATCATCTCATCAATAGAGAAGATTTCTTGATCGCCATGCGACCACCCTAGCCTAACAAGATAGTTAAGCATTGCTTGTGGCAAATAACCATCTTCACGATATGCCATCACATTAACAGCACCATGACGCTTAGATAACTTCGCCCCATCTGGCCCAAGAATCATTGGCACATGAGCAAATACAGGAATATTAGCATTTAATGCTTTGTAAATATTGATCTGTTTAGGAGTATTATTAACATGGTCATCACCACGGATCACGTGAGTAATTGCCATATCAATATCATCAACCACAACACAAAAGTTATAAGTTGGTGAACCATCAGCTCTTTGGATAATCATATCATCCAACTCTTGATTAGCTATAGAAATCTTACCTTTTACAGCATCATCCCAACTCACCACACCATCTTTAGGATTTTTAAACCTTATAACAAAACTTTCACCCTCTTTAGGTACATAGTTTTCATTACGACATTTACTATCATAACCCGTCTTAAGATTATTTGCTTGTTGATATTCTCTTAGCTCATCAAGTCTTTGTTTAGAACAACTACAGTAATATGCTTTACCATCTGCTATAAGTTGATTAACAACTTCTTTATATCGATCAAAACGCTTAGTTTGGTAATAAGTTTCACCATCATTTTTTAGACCTAACCACTTCATTCCATCTAAAATTGCGTCAACTGCTTCTTGCGTAGATCTTTCTAAATCAGTGTCTTCGATTCTTAGAATAAACTTGCCATTATTATTTTTCGCATATAACCAGCTAAATAATGCTGTACGCACCCCGCCAACATGTAAAAAACCCGTTGGGCTTGGTGCAAATCTTGTTGTAACCATAATAATTAAAACCTTAGAAATAAAATTGCTTAAAGATTAAACTAGAAGATTGATTGTTTCAAGATTTTAAAAGTTAATTTATATAGCAATAGCATATTCACATACAAGATTATTTATATCCAAAACTAGAAACCTATAGTTATAAATAAATATATATGCTTTAATTTAGAAAAAATTATTTAAAAAAATAATGTCTTCGGTAAATCAACTACAACTTAATGAAAGTGGTATTATATTTCATCCATCTATGGGTAACAGCTACCAAGTAAATGAAGTAGCAAAAAAAATGATAGCTCTATTACAGAAAAACAAAACAACTCAAGAAATTATAGAAGATCTAAGCAAAGAGTATGATATAGCTGAACAAGAACTATACATTGATGTTAGTGACTTTATCTCAAAACTTAAAATATACAATTTAATATAAATGAAAATAGCAATAAGTGGATTAAATAATACTGATAACCCTGCTCCAGGAATACCTGTTGCAAAAAGTTTAAGTAACAAATTCTCTCTCATAGGTCTAAGCTATGATGCTAGCGAACCAGGTAATTATCAAAACCTATTTTCAAAAACTTATCTAATGCCATATCCATCATCAGGGTTTAATGAATTAAAAGCACGCTTAGAATATATAAAGAAAAAAGATAACATCCAGGTAGTCATACCAAACTTAGATGCCGAATTACCTTTATATATCAAATATCAAGATCAAATTTCTAAAGAAATAGGTATAAATCTCTGTCTACCATCTCAAGAGAACTTCGAGCTTAGAAATAAAAATAGATTAGATAAGCTTTGCTGCAAGCTAGGCATAAAATATCCAAAAACCTACCAAGTAAACACTATAGCAGAGCTTCATAAAACTATAGAAGACCTAAGTTTTCCTCTAATGATAAAAGGTAACTATTACAAAGCATATAAAGTTTCTGATACTAATAATGCTATAAATGCTTTTTATAATATTTATAACGAATGGGGTTTACCCATTTTGCTACAAGAATGTATAGATGGCGAAGAAATAAATCTAGCAGGTATTGCTAATGGTAAAGGTGTTCTAAAAGGTGCTGTAGCAATCAAAAAGCTAACAACAACTGATTTAGGTAAAGTTTGGCTAGGTTTAACTATAAAAAATGATTTACTTATGCAAGTAGCCCAAGAGTTTACCAAACTAACAAAATGGCAAGGTGCCTTTGAGCTTGAATGTATAGTTAATAGCAATGGCATCTATATGATAGAGATCAACCCACGTTTCCCAGCTTGGGTACACTTAGCTACAGAGATTGGTATAAACTTACCAGAAATGCTAATAAAGATAATTCAAAATGAAAGCTTTGAAACTAAATTAGACTACCCTATCAATAAAATATACGTAAGATTCGTTGATGAGATTGTAGCTGATTTTGATGAATATAAAAATTTAGTTCTAAATAAAGAAACAAGATAAAATGAAAAAAACATACTCAAAACCTATAATAACTAAATTAGATTTTACAATGGCATCTAAATATGGAGGCTCATTTTTCAAGCAGAGAATAAGAGAAAGTATCGACGATGTAAGTGTAAACAAGCTAGTTAAAAAATTTGGAAGCCCTTTATTTGTCTTCTCACAACAGCAGATAGAAAAAAAGTATAGAACTCTGCATGAAGCATTTAGTTCAAGATATCCAAAAGTAAAATTTAGTTGGAGTTATAAAACCAATTATTTAAATCAAATATGTAAAGTTTTTCATGATCTTGGATCTAGTGCTGAAGTAGTAAGTGAGTTTGAATATCAAAAGGCAAGAAATCTTGGTATTAGTGGCAAAGATATTATTTTTAATGGTCCATACAAACCAAAAAAAGATTTAAGAATTGCAGTTCAAGAAGGTGCAAAAATACACATTGATAATCTATTTGAACTAAATGATCTAGAGCAAATAGCTGATGAACTACAAATAAAAATTCCCGTTGCAATTAGACTCAACATGGATACAGGCATATATCCGCAATGGAGTAAATTTGGTTTTAATTATGAGAGTGGTGATGCTCTGAATGCTGTTGCAAGAATACATAAAAATAACAAGCTATTTTTAACAGGTCTTCATACTCATATAGGCACATTTATATTAGATGCAAATGCTTATAAACTAGCTACAACAAAGTTAATGCAATTCAAATATGAAGTTGAGCAAAAATTCTCTAATGAAATAAAATACATCGATATAGGAGGTGGTTTTGCTAGTAAAAGTAATCTAAAAGGTATTTATCAGTCTCCAGATGTTATAGTACCTACTGCTGATGATTATGCTTGTGCTATTGTTAACACAATATATGAGCAAAATAGGTCTCAAGACTTACCAGAGCTTTATTTAGAGACAGGTCGTCATTTAATAGATGGAGCAGGATATCTTCTTACATCTATATGTAACTGGAAAAGATTACCTGATGGTAGAAAGGCATACACCTTAGATGCTGGAATAAATAACCTATACACATCGACTTGGTATAATTTTAATATAGAGACAGATAAAGATTATGGAGAAATAACTGAGCCATCTGTATTAAACGGTCCATTGTGTATGAATATAGATGTAATCGAAGAAAATATCATGTTACCTCCTTTAGATAGAAACTCAGTTTTATCAATCTCTCCTATTGGAGCTTATAACTATACCCAATCAATGCAGTTTATAAGATATAAACCTGCTGTAGTGTTAATTGATAATGATGGTAAAGCTAAACTAATTAAAAAAGTAGATAACCTTGAGACAGTTAATTTTAGAGAAGTTCCATAAATGTTAAAATTAAAAAATTTCTTAAAGCCTTATAGCTCTGTACTTTTTTTGGATAGTAAATTAATTTTTGTAGTTATTTTATTATCTCTATTTATAAGCCCTTCTATGACGCTATGTGGAATAATAGCAATTTTAGTGAATATTATTTTTATAAAGCTAATCGATATCTCAAATAATAGCCTAATAAGCTATGAGCTCTACTTTTGTAATGCTCTATTAGTAGGTTTAGCTATAGGCTATATATTACCCTTTTCTATTATATCTATCTGCCTTGTAGCTACATTATCAGTTTTAACATTTATTACTTGCTACATTTTTACAAAAATATTCGCTAGATATCAGATTCCTATACTATCTCTACCTTTTTCAATAATCGCCATAATTTGTTATATAGCTTCAATAAAATTCTTAGGATTTAATAATCATCTATTAAAGGATCTGACAAGCTTTGACATTAACCTTCCGATAATTATTAGTAGCTTTTTAAAAGCTCTAGGAAGTATATTCTTCCTCCCAAGTAACATTGTTGGGTTAGTAATATTATTTGTAATTTTTGTTTCATCAAGAATAATATTTCTCACAGCCATACTTAGTTATATTTTTGGGATTTATTTTGAATTTCTTCTGAGTGGATCTTTAACTCTAGCATTAAATGACTTATATGCTTTTAATTATATCCTAACTGGAGTTGCATTATATGGAATATTACTAATACCAACATTTAGAAGTTTTGTAATAACTCTTTTTGCTATAGCCTCTACCGTTATCATAACGAACATGATCGAAATTATCTTAAACTACTATGCCACTCCTGTCTTTACACTACCTTTTAGTATTGTAACAATAGCTTTTATTTTTACCCTAAAAGGCCTAGAGTACAAAGATATTAATCATGTTATAAAGTCAACTCCTGAGAAGTCTTTCTTAAGCTATCTGAGTAGAATCTATAGATTTGGGAAAACTCCTAAAATTAATCTACCATTTAGTGGAGAGTGGCATGTTTACCAAGGATTTAATGACAAATGGACTCATAAAGGAAAATACCAATTTGCTTATGATTTTGTAAAAAAAGAGAATACCAAAACATATATAGGGGATCAAAATTCTTTAGAAAGCTACATATGTTTTGGCGAAAGTATTTTATCTCCTGTAGAGGGTTATATTGTCGATTGTAGACATGATCTAATAGATAATTCTATTGGCAATATAGATAGAGCGAATAACTGGGGCAATTATATAACAATAAAAAACCATCAAGGTTTATTTATCAAGATATGTCATATTATGCAATTTTCTCTAAATGTAAAAGTTGGTGACTATGTTTATATAAATGATGCTTTAGCAAAATGTGGCAACAGTGGCCACTCCCCAGAACCACACATCCACATTCAAGTACAAAACTCTATATTTCATAATGCGGAAACTATAAACTTCTGTTTTGATAAATATTACATAGGAGAAAAATTATACTTTAATACTATTCCAAAAAGAGATACTGCTATAACCTCAGTTATTATAGATAACTCAATAAAAGCTAAATTTGGGTTTATTTTAGATGATAAATTTACCTATAGTATTACCGAAGATAAAGGATTAAAACAAAAAATAAATTTCATTGTGAAAATGAATAATTCTGGCCAGCTATATTTTGAAGACGACTTCAAAAACAAGTTATATTTTTATAATGATCTAACAGAGTTTTATTTTTATAGCTACTGCGGTAAGCGAAATTCTTACTTACAAAAACTCTTCATATTAGCCCCAAGAATTCCTTATATAAACAAGAATTATCTTATCTATAATGATTATATCCCTATAGATTTAATTAAAAGTAAGCTTGTAATCAAATGGTTAGCTTTTATATGTATTCTTAATAGTAAATACGCCAAAATTTCACAAAACTATGCTCTAAAATATAATTCAATTCTGTCAGAAAAAGGTAAAGTCAAAATTAATTTAAAAGGCAGAGGGTTTGAGGAAATAAGATATGATGAATCAACATTAAAGCTAGAACCTAATAACTAGAGTCATCAAATAAAATATCTAAGCACACTTTGAGCAAATACCACGAATCTCCATACTCCAACTATGGACTAAGAATGACTCTTTTTCACTAATCTCATCAGAGATATACTTGTCATCTACACAGGTTTCTTTAGTAGTTCCACACTTTTCACAAATAAGTATTTGTGTACCCTTATGCTTATGATTAAAGTTACAAACTATATAACAGTTCATACTTTCAATTCTATGTATGAAGCCATGCTTTAGCCAAAAATCAATCGCTCTATAAATAGTTGGTGGTTTGATATCTTTTTCAGTAGATAAAAGTCTTAAAATATCATAAGCAGTAACTGGATCTTTTTGTTTCACTATCGCCTCTAGCACACGTTCTCGTGGTTCTGTAAACCTGTATTTATAAGATTTACAATATATTTCTGCTTGCTTTATTAGATCCATATCACCTACTTTGAATATATTGTTTACTTCTAAGTATAAACCAATAATCATTATTTTAACAAACTGTTATATTGTAACAGTTTGTAATTTTATGTACTATTTAGCTAACGGTAATTAATATCAACTTTTGATGAGTAACTTCGAAACGATTATACTTCTAGTAATATTACTTGTAACTATAATATCTGGGATATTCCCTTTTATAAAAAAAGCATCAAATCCAACATTTGAATTTCCGATTGGAGATGCCTTAGCCAACGGTATTTTTTTAGGAGCAGGCTTAATTCATATGCTAGGTGATTCAGCTAGTGACTTTGCAAGCTTGAATGTAAAATACCCTTTTGCTTTTTTGATAGCTGGAGTAACGATACTATTATTTCTACTAATTGAGCATATAGGTAGTTCTCTATCCAAAGCAAATAAGAACAATCTAACTTTTATGGCAATAATGGCAACTATTATGTTATCCATCCATAGTTTCTTTGAAGGTGCTGCTTTAGGATTGTCAGAACAAACTAGTATTGCTTTAATAATATTTGCGGCTATTATGGCACACAAGTGGGCAGCAAGCTTTGCTTTATCAATAAGCATTAACAAAACCAATCTTAGACTAGCTGTTAGAGCAATTCTCTTTATCCTTTTTACATTAATGACGCCCCTAGGAATAATACTCGGACAAGAAACTCTTAATTACGTTTCTAACCCATATATAGAGCCTGTATTTACATCAATCGCTGCCGGAACATTTATTTATCTTGGTACATTACATGGTCTAGACAAATCTGTACTCATTAAAGGCTGCTGCAATACTAAACAATATTTCTTTGTAATCCTTGGCTTTGCAATTATGGCTATAGTTGCTATTTGGGCATAGATCTAAAACTCTTTGTGTAAAACTAAAATAAATACACTGCTAGCATAAATAGTTTAAAATAGACTATTAGCCTTTATAGGCTTATTTAAATTATAGGAGGTGCCTATGTCATTTTACTCTATTGAAAACGAGCTATTAGAAAACTATAAATCTCAAGTTGAGCTTAAGTATAAAATGTTAAATGGTCTTTTTTTAAGTACCCCTCTTGATAAAAAACATAATGCAAATTTTAAATTAGCAACATTCTCTAATATTTGTAAAAATGAGCTAAATAATGGTAAAGATCCTATAGAAATTATAGAAAATATTTACCCCGAAATGTCTGAAGAAGAGAAGCTTGAAACATTTATAAAATTTATACGTTATATAGAGAGACAAATAGTCTTAGTTGATGCCCTAGAAGAAGCTGCTTATTCTAAAACGCATGATTTAAGTGGTGAGTATAGTATAACTAGACTAGCAAGAAGGGTTGAAAGAAATAACAAGCAAAACACTCTAACTAGGGTTCTCAAGGAATATAAAACTAGACTTGTTCTTACAGCTCACCCTACTCAATTTTATGCAAAGTTAGTACTACCAATTATTCATGATCTTAAAAAGGCTATTTTAGATAATGATATAAATAAAATTCGTGATATTTTCCTACAAATGGGAAAGACTAAATTTAGCAATAAGACTAAACCAACTCCTGAAGATGAGGCTGTATCAATAATATGGTATTTAAATAATATTTTTTACAATATTATTCCTAAAATCCAACATAAACTTACTAATGATAATACAAATATTGAAATTGGCTTTTGGCCAGGTGGAGATCGAGATGGTAACCCATTCGTTACTGCAAATGTAACTAAAAAAGTTTCAAAACATTTAAGAACAAATATCTTTAATTGCTACAATAAGGATTTAAAAAAACTAAGTAAAAAACTAACTTTTGAAAACGTCCATGAAGAAATAACAAAAATCAGAAAGAAACTAAAAGCTAACAAATATATCTCAGCACAAAATTTTCTAAATGAATTAGTTAAAGTAAAAGATATTATAGATACACAATATGACTCATTATTTGTCGATAAAATTGATAATCTAATTCTAAAAGTAAAAATTTTTGGTTTTTATTTCGCAAAACTAGATATACGTCAAAATGCTAAAATACATAGTCAATTTTTCGACGAAATTTTTAGAAAAAATTATAATATAGAATATAAAAATTTAGATCACTCAGAAAAAATAAAACTCCTTATAAAAGTAGCTAAACAAAAAAGTTTAACGGAGTTAGAAACTAGCAGTGAATTAGCTAAGGAACTTCTAGAGACTATCTCTACTATACAGTATATACAACAGCAAAATGGTTATGAATCAATTGAAAGATATATTATCAGTAATGCTGATTCTACAGTGAGTATATTAGAGGTTTTGACGTTATTTAAGCTTTTCAATAAAAATGCGCAAAATAAAAACAAAATAAAAATTGAAGTTGTTCCTCTGTTTGAGACTATGGAAGATTTGAAAAACTCAACACAAATCTTAGATGATTTACTAAAGATCAAACTCTATACTGATAACTTGCAAATCTGGCAAAACTCTCAAACAATAATGCTAGGATTCTCTGATGGGACAAAAGATGGTGGTTACTTTATGGCTAACTGGTCAATACTTGAAGCTAAAAGAGCTCTTAGTAAATATCTTAGTTCTAAAGGAATTAAGCCTATCTTCTTTGATGGTCGTGGCGGTCCTCCTTCACGTGGCGGTGGTGATATGTTTTTATTCTACAGAGGGCTATCAAACGTGGTTTCAAATCATGATGTGCAAGTAACTATACAAGGACAAAGTATATCTTCTAAATTTGGTAATGCTGATAGTGCTCAATATAACCTAGAACAAATATTAACATCAGGATTATATGGGAAACTAAATCTACATAATGCACATAAGCTAAACTCTACAGAACTATCTCTTATAAATAAATTAGGTAAACTATCCTTTGACACATATATAGATCTTAAAAACCATCCTCAGTTTATAGATTATCTTACAGAAGTAACTCCTCTAAAATATATCAGTGAGATGAACGTGGGATCACGCCCATCAAAGAGAAACTCCGGAGATAAAATCAAATTAGAGGATCTTCGAGCTATTCCATATGGCGCTGCTTGGACACAAATGAGGCAAAGCATCTTAGCATTTTATGGTCTAGGAACAGCAATACATACAGTAATACAAAAGGATAAGAGTAACTTAGCACTAATTCAGAAGATATATAGGCGCTCACTTATAATTAAAGGAATCTTCGATAACGCTCTACAAAGCATTGCTCAAACTAACTTTAATATGACAAAGCATATAAATAAAGATCTTAAATATAGTGACTTTTGGCAACAAATACTAAATGAGCATAGTCTAGCTAAAAAATATTTATTAGCAGTAACAGGTAAAAAAGAAGATTTTTTACATGCAAACCCAGTAAAAGAAAGATCAATAAAAATGCGCGATGATATAACTCTTCCTCTTGTTATATTGCAGCAATATGCTCTTGATTGTCTAAGAAATAATCCTAACCATAAGCATAAAAAGCTTCTAAAGACTATAATCAAAAAATCTCTAGCTGCAAATATAAATGCGAATCAGAATTCTATATAAAAATATAACTTATCGAGAACTCTTATTTTAATAATGTTATTGTTTGTTTTGGTACTCCCCTTTACCAACATCAAAACAAGTGTACATTTTTGACACAACACTGAGCAGAAATCATTCTTAATAAAGACAACTATTCATGAGAAAGTTTTATAAGAATTATTACAAATAAACGAGTATAAATTAATCAATAGATTTAACTTAGGTTCTTATACAAAGAATAACAAATAAAAGAAACTATCAAGTGAATATGTATTTTTTATAAATATATGACTTCAGTTTTACCAATACTATTAACCTTGCCAAAAAAATGAGTAATGATAAACAATTTAAAGACTTCTACACTTTAGAGCTAAAGATATTAGAGGAAAATGAAAAGCAACGGCTAGCAGCTATCAATGCCCGAAAAAATATGAATAAAAGTAAGACATCATCATCTACTTATAATAGACGTAATATTATAAGTAAAGAACGTCTAATAATAGTAGTCACAGTTTTTATATTATCACTTCTACTTTTTCCAATTGCGCAAAACTATCTAATCAAATCTAATATATCTAAAAGACTGTTGAATTAATATCCCAAATTGTTAGATATATTTTGTAAAATACAGATGTTACAGATATTAGTATTTT
>NZ_JAWUZH010000051.1:0-15319 GCF_036281795.1 Francisella sp. 19S2-4 | reverse complement strand
TTTAAGGCTAAGTTTTTACTAAAAATAGCAAAAATATTCCTATTCATAGAAATTGAAAGATTTATTCAACAGTCTTAGTAATATAGTTGAATCTAACTTATACTTATTCATAAATGCTTTAAACATATCTTTATTAGGCATCATATGAGGTATATTAGTTTTATAATCTGAAAATTCTTCGATATCAAAAATATCAGGCTTAAAGAAATCTAACTCTACTTCTGCGCTAGAAGAATCTTTTAAAATTGATCATAATTTAACCTCTAAAAATGAATATTATTTAAAAAAGTCATAAACTTTACTTATTTTATTTTAGAAAAATTATATTTGAAGTATTTATTAGAAATTTAATTTCAAGCTGCTTTTCTATTATTTATTGTTTTTGCATTCTGAGGAATTTCACTAATCACAGCTCCTTGCATAGGCAGACAATTAGTAATATTTATATCTATTACTTCTATTACATTTGCAAGTTTTTTAACTATCTTTTCAATTTTTTCCTGAGTTCCATGAACAACAAGATTAAAATGAGAAATTCCTTTATTTGCTGTTTCAAAAACAGTTAATTGTTCTATATTTATACGATTACGTGAAAGAATAGAAGAAATTCTTTGTAGCACGCAAAGGGTATTTTCAGTATTCATTGTTATAAAGTATATATTTTCATTCATAGCGCTACTCCTCTATTCCTAATTTAGTATTACTAATCGATTCACCAGCAGGTACCATCGGGAAAACATTTTCCTGATTTTCCACCATTACCTCAAGTAAGTATGAACTATCTGAGTTAAGAAATCTAGCTAAAGCATCTTTAAGATCTTTTCTTTCTTCTACTCTTTCTGCTTCTATACCATATGCTTCAGCTACTTTGACAAAATCAGGTGAAGATATCTGTGTATAAGAATATCTACTTTCAAAAAATAGCTCTTGCCACTGACGTACCATTCCTAAGAAAGAATTATTTAGAATCAAAATTTTTACATTTATTCCTTCTTGATTTAATACCGCTAGTTCTTGAATATTCATTTGGAAGCCACCATCACCTATTACAGCAACAACTGTTCTTCTATCTTGAACACCCATTTTTGCACCAATAGCAGCTGGTAAAGCAAATCCCATAGTTCCTAAACCACCAGAACTAATATGAGAGTTTGTCTCTAAGAACTGATAGTATCTCGCAGTAATCATCTGATGTTGACCAACGTCAGATACAATAATTGCTCTACCATTTGTTGCTTTAGATAATTGACCTATAACCTCCGCCATCTTAATTTTACCAGAGGCTGGGTTAGTTTCATTTTCAATAATAGCTTTAACTTCTTTTTGATGTTCAGAAGCAAATAAATCATGCCATTCTTTATGAGAGCTTTTCGCAATATATGGTAACAAACAAGTCAATGCTTCTTTAGCATCTGCATTAATTCCAATATCTGCTTTGACATTTTTATTAATTTCAGATGGATCTATTTCGATATGTATAATCTTTGCATTCGGTAAATAATGACCAAGATCCCCAGTAACCCTATCATCAAATCTCATTCCAACAGCAATTACTACATCAGCTTCGTTACAAAGTACATTTGCCGCATAATTACCATGCATACCCAGCATTCCCTTATAAAGCTGATGATTGTATGGAAATGCAGATAAGCCTAATAAAGTGCTAACAACAGGTATATCACCTTTTTCAGCAACCTTTAATACTTCCTCTTCTGCTCCAGATAGCATTACACCATGACCAGTTATAATAATAGGTTTTTTGGCATTATTTATATATTCAGATGCTTTAAGGATATCATCCATATTGATAATTGGCTTATGTAACCATTTACCAAATTTATCACCTACAGCATCCTCATAATCCATCAAACCGACTTGTGCATCTTTTGTAACATCTATCAGTACTGCACCTGGTCTTCCATTTGAAGCGATTTCGAAAGCTTTTTTAAAAACCTCTGGAATTTCATTAGGATCTGTTACTTGATAATTCCATTTAGTTGCTGCTACAGACATTCCTATGATATCAGCCTCTTGGAAAGCATCTGTACCTAATAATGGACTAAAAACTTGACCAGTAATACACACTATAGGAACAGAATCTATCTGTGCATCAGCTATACCTGTAATAAGATTTGTTGCTCCTGGACCAGATGTTGCAATAGCAACACCAACCTTTTCAGTAGCCCTTGCATAACCTACTGCAGCATGAACAGCACCTTGCTCGTGTCTAACTAAAACATGATGGATTTTATCTTTTGATTCATGAAGAGCATCATAAGTGGGCATAATAGCTCCACCAGGATATCCGAATATACAATCTACGCCTTCTGCTTGAAGCGACTTTACTATGGCCTGAGAGCCAGTTATTTTCATACTTTAGCACTCTCCTTTATACATTTAATATTATTAATTCAAATTATCTAGTAATTTTATTCTAGATATCTGATCAATTATAATCACGTATACGCCATATTTAAATAGAAAAAATTTATTTTATTGGTTTTTTTATAGTAAATAAGAAACTTTAGATAAAAAGCTTAATCTAAATCAGTAACACAACCTGTAGATGCTGATGATACTGTTTTTATATATTTTTTAAGTGTTCCTCTAGATGCCTTTTCTGCTGGCTGTTGCCATTTAGATTTTCTTTCTGCGATCTCTTGATCTGATAAATCGACATCAATAACATTATTGATAGCATCAATAGTTATCCTATCTCCATTTTCAATTAGAGCTAACATTCCTCCTTCAAAAGCCTCAGGAGCAATATGACCTACGATAAAACCATGAGAGCCACCAGAAAAACGACCATCTGTAATCAAAGCAACATCTTGACCAAGCCCAGCACCCATTATTAAGGAAGTCGGCTTAAGCATCTCTGGCATACCAGGACCACCCTTAGGACCTTCATAACGGATAACGATTACATCACCTTTTTTAACCTTTCCTCGTTCAACTGCAGCAACCATCTCCTCTTCCGAATCAAATACATTCGCTACACCTTTAAAGATTTCGCCCTCTTTACCAGTGATTTTAGCAACAGATCCTTCAGGAGCTACATTACCTTTTAAAATCTGTAAGTGTCCAGTTTTCTTAATAGGATTATTTAAGCTTTGAATAATTCTACCATCATCAGAAAGGTCTGCTACATTTTCTAAGTTTTCAGCTAAAGTTTTACCTGTTACAGTTAAACAATCACCATGAAGCATACCTTCTTTTAGTAACATTTTCATTACAGCTGGAGTACCACCAACAGCATGTAAATCAGCCATTACATACTTACCACTTGGTTTAAAATCTGCTAATACTGGAGTTTTATCAGCTATTTCTTGGAAATCATCTATATTAAGATCAACTCCTACTGAGCTTGCTATTGCAAGTAAATGAAGTACGGCATTTGTAGATCCACCCATAACAGTGATCAACACCATAGCATTTTCAAAGGCCTTACGAGTCATAATATCTCTAGGCTTAATATCTAGCTCTAAAAGATTTCTAATAGTTTCACCAGCCTTATCACACTCTTGAACTTTTTCTTTAGATGTAGCAGGAGTAGATGAGCTATATGGTAGACTCATACCCAAAGCTTCAATAGCACATGCCATAGTGTTTGCAGTATACATACCTCCACAAGCACCAGCGCCTGGACATGCTTTTTTGATGGTTTCTTGACGCTCTTCTTCTGTAATTTGACCAGATAAGCATGCGCCATAACTTTGGAAAGCTGTAACTATATCAATTGGCTTACCACGCATAACTCCAGCCTGAATTGTACCACCATAAATGACAAACCCAGGTCTATTAAGCCTACCTAAAGCCATCATACAGCCTGGCATATTCTTATCACAACCAGGAATAGAAACTAATCCGTCATACCAATGAGCTGACATTACAGTCTCTATAGAATCTGCTATTAGATCTCTAGATTGCAAAGAGTAACTCATACCATCTGTACCCATTGAAATACCATCGCTAACTCCGATAGTATTAAATCTCATTCCTTTTAAACTCTCTTTCTCAACACTATTTTTCACAAACTGTGCTAATTGATTTAAATGCATATTACATGTATTACCTTCATACCATACGCTAGCAATACCAATCTGTGGTTTATGCATATCATTATCATCCATGCCTGTTCCATAAAGCATAGCTTGAGAAGCACCTTGAGATTTATCTTCTGTAAGACGACTACTATATTTATTTAATGTTTTTTTCATAATTTATTACCTTAGATATTGCTTATGCATAAGCAATATTATATGCATCAATAAATGCTTCTACTGAAGCCTGTATTATATCGGGAGATACTGCTTTACCAATACTCTTTATACCTTCTTTTTCTAAGCTCATTTCAACATAAACAACAGCATCAGCACCCTGTCCACGTATCTTAACTTTATAATCAGTTAGGTTATAAACAATATCACTAGGACATGCTCTACATAGAGCATTCAAAACAGCATCAACAGGACCCACACCTGAGCTTGAAGCAAAATACAGTTGATCTGCTACTTTAACAGTAACTTCCGCAACAGATTTTTGATCAAGTTCAACGCTAACTTTAAATGACTGAACATCAAGAATATTTTTACTAACAGCATCTGCCATCTCTGTAGCATCTTGGATAATATCTTGGATATCCGAAACATTGATTGACTTACCTTTAACTAAGAATCTTTCAATCAATTCTCTAACTTTAGTTAAAAATGCTTCATCATAGTTAGCTCCAAACAGATCTCCTAATGTTTTCTTTACTTCTTCAAGTGTCGGCAGACTATTAAAAATCACCTGACTCTGCTCGATAAACAACATTGTTTTATTATCAAAAAAATGGCTATTGTAAAGTCTATCAAAATCATTTTCTGTTGGATAAATAATTGGTGGCTGAATAGCTGACTTAAGTACTACATTTGGATCTTTAAGCCCATCACCAGATAAAACACAAACTACTGTACTACCCTTTTGAAGCTTGCCTTCTTTATACTTTTGAAGTAAGTGAGCAATAGTCGATGCTGAAGCTAATTCGACAAAGAGTCCTTCTTTAGTAGATAAAAGATATTGTGCTTCAAGCATTTTCATATCCGTAACAGCTGTTGACTCTCCACCAGTACTATAGATAGCATCTATAGCTTTATCACCATCTATAGGATATGGCACAGCTATCGCTGTAGCAATTGTATTAGCTGCTTTTAAAGGTTCAACTCTATTTTGATTTTTTTGATATGCTCTAGCTAGAGTATCTGCACCTGTGGATTGAACACCTGTAAGCTTAGGTAAAGAATTGATAAAGCCTAGCTCTTTATATTCAGAGAAACCTTTATAATAAGCAGTCATATTAGTACCACAACCAATTGGTACTATTACTTCATCAGGTACTTGGAAAAGCAATTGGTCTATTAACTCAAAGGCAGCAGTTTTTTGCCCTTCGACACGAAAAGCATAATCACCCGCAAGGAAAAAATCTTTGGATTTTGCAATATCAAAAGCCAACTTTGCAGCATCATTATAACTACCTTTTACCTGAACTATCTTACCACCATATGACATTACTTGAGCTAACTTAGAAGTTGCAACACCTTCTGGCACAATAATAAAACAAGGCATTTTTGCAGCAGCTGCGTAACAAGCACAAGATGCTGCCATGTTACCTGTTGATGCTAGAACTATACCTTTCGCACCTAGTTCTTTAGCAACTGTAATATCTACCGCAGAGCCTCTGTCTTTAAATGATCCCGTAGGATTCTTACCTTCAACTTTAAAGTATAGATTAATTCCTAATTCTTTACCTATAATTTTACTCTTTAATAGTGGCGTTGGCGCCTCTCTTAAAGAGACGAAACTTGAAGGATCTTTTATTGGCATAAAAGGTATATATTTAGATAAACAAGGAGAAGCTTGAGTAAAATAATCTTTATTAATTTTTTTACTTACCTTGTCAATATCCATTTGGATCTCCCAAGGCTCATTTTCTCCCGCAAAAACAAAATTATCTGTAGAAACCTCTTCCTTAGTATAAAAATTTAATATTTTGTACATTCTATAGAATTACCTCGTAAATTTAATTATAGATTTATAAAAACTTATCTTATACTAAAACATTTTAATTGATAATTAAATAAGGTGTTTATGCTATTTTTTATTTCTTCTTAAAAAAGCATTCAAAGCAGATATTATTCAAAAAAACATCTAATAAGAAGTTTACCGTATAATAAATATTTTATTGATACCAAGAATCTAGTTTCTCTTTTAATTTATCTAAACCCATTTTGCTTAATGAAGAAAATAATTGATAAGAAATTTTATCTGTCGAAACAAATGTTTTTAAGAAACTTTCAATCATTCTATTTGCTTGAGCTCTTTCCTTATTATTTAATTTATCAGCTTTAGTAAGAAGTATATGTAAATTTAGTTTAAATGATATTGCCATTTCAATCATTAAAGAGTCAAACTCTTTTAAATCATGACGAGAATCTACTAAAAGAACTATCCCACCTAAACACTGGCGGGATGTTAAATAATTCTCCATCTCACTTTGCCACTGTTTTTTAATAGCTTCAGATACTTTTGCATAACCATAACCAGGTAAGTCGACTAAGCGCTTATTATCTCCAAGATCAAATAAATTAATTAACTGAGTTCTTCCTGGTGTTTTACTTACCCTAGCAAGACCTTTATGGTCAGTTAGTGTATTTAGTGCGCTAGACTTACCAGCATTTGATCTGCCTGCAAAAGCTACTTCAACACCAGTATCTTCTGGAAGCTGAGAAACCTTTGCAGCACCCATTATATATTTTGCGTTACGATAGTTCATAATTTGTGCTCTATTTTTATTTTTTCAAAAAGTTCATGACAAGCCGTATGGATCATCAAAAAAACTTTCTCAAAGTTATTTTCATAATATGGGTCAGGTACATCTTTTATAGAGATTGTTGATGCGTATTCAAGCATTCTAGACACTTTTGAAAAATCAGCTTTTGGAAACATCTGCTTCATCGTGACTATATTTTCTTGATCCATAGCAACTATATAATCAAATTTAAAAAAGTCTGACTCTTCTAATTGTTGTGATCTCTGATCAGAAAGATCACAATCATATTTTTTTGCCATCTCTAGTGCCCTCATATCGGCACCATCTCCTTCATGCCCCCACATACGTGAGCTAGTACCACAAGATGCTACAGAGATAATATTTTGAAGATTATTCTCTCTAACGATATCTCTAAAAATTCCATGAGCTGTTGGAGATCTACAAATATTACCTTTGCATACAAAAAGGACTTTCACTTTACTCATAACTTATTTAGCCTTTTTCATATCTTCTGCAAGTTGGCTATTTGGCGCTAATTTAAAACCTTGAAAGAACTTACTATCAGGCTTAAGCATAAAGACAACTTGATTATTACCATCAAAGCTCTTCTTATACGAATTCATACTTTTTAAGAACTCATATAAAGGAACTGAGCTAGAATAAGTTTCTGTAAATATCTTAGCAGCCTTAGCATCTGCTTGAGCTCTAATAATTTTTGATTGCTTTTCTGCTTCAGCCATTGTTACTGTTACTTTTGCATCTGCTGCAGCTTTCGTTTTTTCTGCAGCTCTTTCACCTTCAGCTCTTATGCGCGAAGCTTCTTTATGTCTAGAAGATTTCATTCTTTGATATATTGATTCTGTGATTGTATCAGGTAAATCAATTTGATTAACTCTAACATCTACAATAGATATACCAATTTCTTTAGCTTGAGCAGCGACATCTCTTGTTAAGGCTATCATTAGTTTATCACGATCATTATTAACTAGACTTTGGATGTCATTCTTACCAACCTCTGCCCTTAATGATGACTCTAAAAACTGTTTTAATAAAGTTTCAGCTCTAAAAACTTGACCACTTGTACTAGTAAAGAATTTAGAAATATCATTTATCTTCCAAACAACATAAGCATTTATTAAAACATCTTTTTTCTCTTTTGTAACCACACGAGATGAGTCTGTTGTTAAAACTCTATTTCTCATATCATAGTTTTTAACAGTATCTAAAAATGGAATTTTTACATGAATACCTGGCTTATATTCAATAACTTTACCATCTTTTTTGACAATTTCACCTAATCTTAGAATAACTGACTCTGTACCTTGTTTTACTATAAACTTACTACTTACAACCAATAGTACCGCAATAATCACAAGCACTAAGATTATCTTCAAAAATTTACTCATCTTAGTTACCTCCTTGTGTATTAGATAGTAATGCTTGTTTTTGAGTGTTGTTTAATCCATAAAAAATATTTTTTGCTCCATCGCCATCTATTATAAAGACCTTATTATGCTGTAGAACATCTGAGATAGTATTAAAATACATCTGATTCATAATAATATCTGGAGATTTTTTGTATATTGGTAATAACTGCTCAAATTCGGCTACCTCACCTTGAGCTTGTAGCACTATTTCTTGCTTATAAGCATTTGCTTGGTCAACAATTCTTTGAGCTTTACCTTGAGCAACAGGAATAACTCTATTTGCATAAGATTCAGCCTCATTCTGTACTCTAGCTTGATCTTCTTTTGCTTTTATAACATCATCAAATGCATCTTTAACAGCATCCGGAGCTTGTGCAGGTTGCATAATTACATCGCTTATATATATACCAGATTTATACTCTTTTAATAAAGCTTCCATTTCCTCTCTAACTTTACCCGCTATAGATGCTCTTTGTGTTGTTAAAATATCTGATAAATTACTATGCCCAATAACCTGTCTAACAGCACTCTCTAATGACTGCTGTAATAATTGAGATGGATCTGTATTTGCAAATAAATAATCTTCTAAATTAGAAATACGATACTGTACCGTAAAAGAAACATGCACAATATTTTCTTCAGAAGTTAGCATATCTCTATTTAAAGAAATTGTCTTTAATTCTTGGACATTTTCTTTCTCAACAGAATCTATCCCTATTGGATACCAATGTAGCCCTGGCTGTACCATTTTTGTAAATTTACCGAATCTAAGCACTGCTGCTTGTTCTGCAGGCTGCACAACATAAAATCCAAAACCTACCCAAGCAACAATTATAATTGCTACAACAATAGCCGCTATTTTTTTAATAGGAGGATTTTCAAAAATTGGATTATTTTTATTAGCATTTTTTGAATAAATACTTTCATCCTTATCATCATTACTCTTTTTCTTCTTACCAAAAAATCTTTTTATCATTTCTTCTAGATCTGGAGGACCTTGCTCTGAATTTTTACTCCAGAACCATTTCTGCTTTAGCTTTTTAATCATAAATTAGTATTCCTATAACTTTATAATAGTATCTTTACGCTTATAAAGTATCTATTATATATAAAAATTTCTATATTTTTTGCACTATCTGTAAATAATTAATAAATGCTTATATCTGTAATATTGAATAACTAAAAATATAGTTCTAAAATCTAAAGTGAGACTAATTTTTTTAAGGAAAGGATATGAGAATCGCGATAAATGGAATTGGTATAGCAGGGCCTACTTTAGCGTGGTGGCTTAGAGAATATGGTTTTGAACCTGTGATTTTTGAAAAATCGCCTAAATTTAAATCTGGAGGACACTTAGTTGACTTTTGGGGACATGCATGTGAAATAATGGAAAAAATGGGACTTCTTGAACAATTAAAACAAGAATCTTATGAAATAAAGCACATCCATTGTTTTGATGAGAACGGTAGAAGATCTTCAAAGGTAAATATATCTTCGCTTATCAAAGAGAACTACGGCGAGTTTTTGAGTGTTAAACGTGGAGATATTTCAAAAGTTATTTATGATGCTTGTAAAGGAATTGATATAAGATTTGGTACTTCTATTGATAATATAGAAGAAAACGAAAATGGTATAACTGTCCATCTTTCAAATAATACTAAAGAAGACTTTGATCTTGTTATAGGAGCAGATGGTCTACATTCTTATATACGTTCGTTAGTTTTTGATAAATCTGAATATGAAGAATATGATCTAAACAAATATATAGCAGCATTTTCTTTAAATGATTATAATCATTATGAAAAATTTACTTATGCAATTAGCGTTGGTGATGATAAGCAAGTTGCTAGAGTTTGCTTAGATGAGCAAGAGACTTTAATTATGTTGACTATGGACTCAAGTTTAGTTCAAAAAATCCCAACGACTCTAGAAGAAAAAAAACAACTCTTACTCTCTGTATTTAAAGATAATAAATGGGAAACACCAGATATACTCGCTAGACTAGATAATGTTGAATATATTTATTTTGATAAAGTAAGCCAAGTAAAAATGGATAATTGGTATAAAGGTAAAGTTGCATTAGTTGGAGATGCTTCCTCTTGCCCTTCTATTCTAATGGGATTAGGAAGTATATTTGCAATAGTTGAAGCATATGTCTTAGCTGGTGAATTATATAAGGCTAAAGGTAACTATAAAATAGCTTTCGAAGAATGGCAAAATAAGTTAAAAGATATAATAAATAGAAAACAAACAGTTGGACTTTCAAACTTATCTTTAGCAGCATCAGATGAAATTATAGAAAAATACTTATCTACAATAACAGTCAAAATATCCTCAACACCTGTTGTATCTAAATTTATTGGTGCTGGAATTTTTAATGATCAAATAGAGCTTCCTGAATACTCTAATAAATAACTTATATAATGAACTATGGAAGGATCTTAATTATATGAAAAAAATATTATTCTATATATTACTGATTCTATGTTTTAATTTGGGTTTTACTAAAGATATTGATGGTTGGGATTATGTACCATCTAAAATTGGATCTAAATATACATATATGTTAAATGCTAAATCTGGCAAAGATAATATAAGCTATAAATTAATTGTATATATTGTAAATTGTCAGAATAGCCAGAAAAACTGTATAGAAAAAGTTAGCTTTAATAGACTTAATAAAAATAATATACTTTATGCTTCAGATAAGATAACATCCACAGATAAAGGCGTTAAGTCTATTGAAGATATTTCAAATTCTAATTTTAAATATAGTGCTGGAATTTACTTACCTAAAAAGCTAGATTTTGATAAACCTATAAAAAGTGAATCAAATATAAAGACAAAAAAAGGTAATATAAAATATCAAGAAACAGATAAATATAGTAAAGTTAAATCTATAGAGATTAATAAAAATATATACAAAAACTGTATAAAACAGTATGCGTCATCCTCATCGAGTAGTGGAATTAAATCTTTATCAAAAACTATTTATTGTAAAAATATTGGATTAGTCCAAGCTAGTAATACGACATACTTAAAAAATGGTAGTAAGATTAAATCAACAACCGAGTTGGTCAAAATAGATTATCCTTTCTCAAAATAAATACTATATCCACATAATCAACCTCTAAGCTAGTTCTAGATTTTTACAAAGAACTGCTCTAAATCTAAATCAAAGTCTCTACTAAATTTCTCAAAATCATCCTCAGATATTTTTATATCTAATAAATAATTACCTTGCTCAGAGGTATCTTCACTATCAACCACTCCTAGCTCATACATCATAGCTCTAACTTTTGAATACTTAGGTGGTAATTCTAGAACCCCTTTTATCCATGATTTATTAAAGAATGTAGCTAATGCTTCATAGAATTCTTCTATGCCATCTCCTGTTTGAGCTGATAGATATACTATAGCAACAACGCTATCACCTGAATCATCTAATTGAACAAGACTTGGTTTAATATCTTCCAATTTATCAATTTTATTGTACACACAGATCATCTCTTTATCTGCTATACCAATTTCTTTTAGAACTTTTTCAACTTGTTCAATATAGCTTTTATAATCTTCATCAGCATAATCGACAACATGCACTAAAAGATCTGATTCAATAGCCTCCTCTAAAGTTGCATGAAATGCCTCTACCAAGTCATGTGGTAAATTTTTAATAAAGCCAACAGTATCAGAAAATATCACCTCTCCTAACTTAGGTACTATCACTTTACGCAATGTTGGATCTAAAGTTGCAAAAAGTTGATCTTTTGCTAAAACATGAGCATCTGTGATCTTATTAAACAAAGTAGATTTCCCTGCATTTGTATATCCTACAAATGAAATTGTAGGTATGTTATTTTTCTTACGTGAGGATCTACTTAGATCACGATGATGTTTTACTCTTTCAAGCTTCTGAGTAATCTGTTTAATTCTTTGTCTAATTAAACGTCTATCAATCTCAAGCTGAGTTTCACCAGGTCCACCTCTTACACCAATACCACCCTTTTGTCTTTCTAAGTGAGTCCAACCTTTTACTAAGCGTGTTGATTGGTAATTTAATTGAGCAAGTTCAACTTGAAGCTTTCCTTCATGAGTCTTAGCTCGTAATGAGAATATCTCTAGAATCAATCTGGTTCTATCCATAATCTTACACTCAAGAAGCTTCTCTATATTACGCTCTTGCGATGGGCTTAAAGGATGATTAAAAACAACTAGATCCGCATTTATTTCATCTCGCTTATTCTTGATCATCTCCATTTTACCCATACCACAGAAATACTTAATATCAGGCTCTGGATGATTAAAATCAAGACTTTCTAAAACGACTTTATCAGCAGCTAGAACTAAACCTTCAAGCTCAGCCAAATCTGCATTAAGTTCACGGCGATATTTAAAGTTTATATTTACAAGTAGGCACTTACTACCGGCCTCATAAGACTGGAAAAATTCCATTTAATTTAGTTTGCTCCTGATGAACATAAATATTATTACAATAGTATATCAGCTAATTATCGTTGCGTCAGGATATGATACAAACAATATAATAGATATTTTAAAAGATTAGATTATATTAGAAATAAATATATAAGATAATTTAAATTAAAAATATAATTGAGTTTATTACTCGTTAGTATTTCCTTCATTTTCTTGAACTTCAAGATCATCAGAATGAACATCAGATACATTTTCATCTTGATCTTCATTTGAGTTTTGATGATATGGATTAAAAGAGCTATAAACCATTCTTACACTTTTAGCTGGTACGATAGTTGAAATAGCATGCTTATAAACCATTTGATTTACAGTATTTCTAAGTACGATACAGAATTGGTCAAAAGCTTCCACTTGACCTTGTAGTTTGATCCCGTTTACAAGATAAACTGATACGCTTACTTTTTCTTTTCTTAACGCATTTAAGAACGGGTCTTGTAAAGATGATATTCTTGACATTGTCTCACTTCCTTTTAATTATTTTGTTATAGTTATTATTTTATCAAGTTTAACAATTAAACTTCGCCGTATATTCTAACAAGAATTAAACCTCTCAACAAGTGTTTGTTCATAATAACAATGAATAGCAAAGTTACTTTATATATTCTTGTAAAATCATCTTTAACTCAATATTTAACTGATCTATCTCCATATTGCTTATGTTTTCAAGCTTTTGCTTTACTTTAAGGTTATATTCTGAACCCTTTTTTTTAATTTCTAGTAGTATCAACAAACTACTTAAAATATCTAATGTTTGCCTTTGCTTTTCAAAAAAAACCTTAAGCTTTTGTGTTCTATATTTAAATATATTTGGCTCAAATCGAGTTAATGCTATTTTTTTTCTTGTCTCTACTCTTAATTGAACAATCATGTGTAAATCAAAAACAATTTGATCATGCTTAATTGGAGACTTTTCAAAAACTTTTGTAACAGAAAGAATAAGCGCCCTTAATTGTTTCTCCTGAATTGAACAATCATTAGCAAATGTATTGTGATTTCGAGCTTTAGAAAAAAGTGCCTCTACAATTATAGCGACAGAAACTCCTATACTAATATCTAAAATTCTATAATATAACATCTGATCAACCGACATCCCTGTAACATTTGTTAAAAAGAATAAAATTCCAGTTAAAAAAAGCATCACAAAAAACATAGATACCGCATATGTCATAATAGAAAGATACCAAGTCAAAAAGAACCATAAAGGAAGCGTTAATATATAGATTTCATGAATGTTTGCACCATACGTCCCTATAATTACTCCGGTTAAACTACCAAGCACAGTACCAGAAAATCTGTGCACTGCTCTTTCTACGGAACTACCGAAATCAAATTGAGACACTAATAATACGGTTATTAATGCCCATGATCCAAAAGGTAATCTAAAATACGTCACAATACAAAAGACTATTATACAAGATAAGGTTACCCGAATAGATCTCCAACATACCCAACTTATTTTCTTTCTATTTACCATATTCAAACCTTTGTATAGCTTTTATAGATTTAATTATGTCAAAACATCCATTATTAACTAATACCAATATTTCTTTTATATACTCTGGAAGGTCTTTATTTATCTCAAGACTTTTTATTTGTTGCTCTAAATTATTAGCATTTTCTATTTGTTTAGATAATTCCTGACAAAAAAAATCGATATCTTTACCTAATTTGTTATCAATCTCTCTACATTGATAAAGCAATAAAAATAAACGCCTCATTTCTATTAGCTTTTGACTATATTTTTTAAGCTCTTCTTCCAAAGATTTTTCTTTAGTACTTTTCGCTAAATCTATTATTATGGTTACAATATTCCAGGTTGAAATTCTAAGCCTTTTAAACTCATCATTATTATGTGTTGCACAAGACTTACAAAGGTCTGATAAATCAATAATACTTTTTTTAATATTTAATTTTATTACATAGTGATTGAAATCAATTGGTAAATAAAAATAAACAATATAAGCAAGTAAAATACCTAAAACAGAAAATACAGTCCGCATATATGCATCATATAAAGAATTAGTATGCATAGAAAAAGTTAAAATAACAAAAATTGCCGTATATAAGCCTGGTATAAAATACCTCATATCTAAGCGAATAGCATATATCCCGAAAAAAATAACCGCAAACATATAAATCGAATTGAAAGGTATATATTGATTAACTAAAGTTTGAGAAAATATCACGAAAGAAATTATAGCACCTGAAATTATAACTATCTTTTTTTTGTCTTTTTCTTCAAACTTTAAGCTAGTATCACAAAGGAAAGTTGCTAATATCATAAACCAAATTGAGTGATTATTATGATAGAAAAATACAAAACTCGCACTTATAGTGAAAATAATAGTGACCTTTATGCAATGAGATAACCACTTAAACTGAGGATCATGAACAATAACATAATGAAATACATTTAATCTAATGATATTTACAATATTCATGCTTAAAAAAATTAATTATATATAGTTAAATATAACAAATTTATAAAACAAAAGCCTTAATCATAAAAAAGATAATAAAGACTGTTGAATTAATATCCCAAATTGTTAGATATATTTTGTAAAATACAGATGTTACAGATATTAGT